>VGFB01000950.1 GCA_016869015.1 Armatimonadota bacterium | reverse complement strand
AGGTGCGATTGGAAGGGCGCGTTGGTCGCGTCTCGCACGAACACCAACCGCGTGCCCGACGGACTCCAGTCCGGCTCCTGGTCGCTCCCCGCGAAGTTCGTGAGGCGCTTCTCGTTGGTGCCGTCAGCCAGCATGGTGAAGATCTGGCGCTGCCCGGTGCGGTCACTCACGAAGGCGATCTTCGTGCGGTCCTTGGACCAGGCCGGGTCGAGTTCCACGCCCGCATTGTGGGTCAGGCGGGTCAATTGGTTCAGGAGGCCCCAGTTCCACCGATAGATGTCGGTGTTACCGTCGCGCAGCGACTGGAAGATGACCGCGTCGCTGAGGACGATGTTGGGGCTGTCCGTCGTTCCGGGAGCCTCCTCCTCGGCCACCACTAACCCCACGACCCACAGCACTGGAAGGGCCACGATCGCCGTCCATGCTACCGCCTTGCTGGTCATGCTGGACACTCCCGTCCCTGTTTGTCAGGGAATAAGGTGTTCTGGTACCCACGTACAACATGAACACCCCCGAGTCACGGCTGCGTTCCGCCCGCTGCCCGCGATGGGCCGGAACTCCAGAGCGAGGAGCGGGGTTAGCGCGTCAAGGGCTCCATGCGTTGTGGGGGCCCCGTCGGGGTCATCACCGACCTCGACTGACACGTGAAGTGGAGCGCCCCGATGTTCTCCCTTCTGATCCCACTGGCCGCGCTCTCCGTTGCTGCGGACCCCGCTGCCGCTCAGGACGTGCTCCGGCAGTGGGCCGTTTGGGCCGCCGCCGACAGCCAGCCACCGGCACACGGGGCGGCCGATCAGGCGACGGGTCAGCCCAACGCGAGCGCGATCTCCGACGACAACCGTGCCTGGACCCCGGCCGAGGCCGACGGGCCGCAGGCGTGGCTTGAGCTGGTCTACCAACAGGCGGTGCGGCCGACGAAGGTCCACATCTGGGAGACGTGCGAGCCCGGGTTCGTTGTGAGCGTGGAGGCACTCGACTACGGCGCGATGGCGCCCACCGGTGGCCCGCTACCAGCGGGACATGGGTTCCGGTGGGTCACGCTGTGGAAGGGCGAGGACCCCCTGGTCTACCCGGGCCCCTTCATCCCGCCCCTGACGGCTGCGGAGTTCCACACGAACCGACTCCGGATCACGATTGATGCCGGTGTGCCCGGACTCAATGAGATAGACGCGGTCGAACTGCACGGGACCGATCCGACGCCTGTCCCCGAGCTGATGCCTGGCGCCGGGGCCGCGGCGGCGGAAGCGGGACAGCCGGTCGAGATTCAGTGGGGTGGCCAGTGGTGGCCCGGGACCGTCCTGAAGACCGAGGGGGGGAAGGCGTACGTCCACTTCGAGGGCTATGGGCCGGAGTGGGACTTCTGGGCGACACCCGACCGCGTCCGCCCTCGCGCCGGCGCCCCGGCGGGTCCCGCCGGCGATGCCGCTCCCGCTGACCCGGGGGCTGGCGGACAGGCCCTTCCTGAGCCCCCGGCAGAGCCTCAGCCGCCCGCGGCTCAGGATCCCCGGCCGCCGGCTGGCGAGGAGCCTCAGCCGCCGGCCGCTACCGGTCCGCCTCCCGCCCCCGGCGGCTTGTTCGACGGGGTGTACTACATCCAGATGATCCTCGTGAAAGCACGTACGGCCACGTACGCTGTGTTTGTGTTCCTCCCTGGGGGACGGGTCTATCGCGGAGCCGACCGCGGCGGGCCGGAGGGCTTCGATTTCGACGCGGCTCTGGCGGAGGCGCCGGACAAGTGCGGCACCTACACCGTCGCCGGCGACGAGATCCACATCAAGTACGCCGACGGGCGGGAGCAGACCTCGAAGCTCTTCGCCACCACCGGAACCTACGGCTATCCGACGCCGAAGTACCCGGCGGGCTTCACGCTCAACGGTCGCTGGCGCGCCGACGCCCTCGCCCGGACCGTGGCCGCCGGCGGCATCCAGGACATCTACCACTTCTCCCCTGACGGTGCCTTCGCTCTGGAGGCGGATGGCGCGATCGTGCGACGGGGCGCCTACACGATCACCGGGAACACGCTTGAGCTGCAGGGGGTCTTCCCTGAGACCGCGCGGCGCGCGATCTGGACCTTCCAGGACTCGGCGACCAGCCACGAACCGCACTTCCTGAACATCGGCGCCATCATGTTCACCCGCCTGGACGGCTGAAACAGGTTGGGGCTGCCAGGCAGGCCGGCGCTCGGCGCCCGCGGAACTACCGGCCATGCTACGATGGATGGTCCCTTGCGCGTTGGGGCTGCTGCCGGTCGGTGCCGGTGCGGACCCGGCCCTCGTCGTCCTCGAGCCCTCCATCCGCTATCAGACGCTCCTTGGCTACGGCCAGGGCAACATGGATCAGGCGAACCCGGGCTGGTTCACGGAGCTTTCGGCGGAGGGGCGCGAGGAGTTCCTCGACCGCCTCTACACGCTCCAGGGGGACGGGTTGGGGCTGAACATCTGCCGAACGTACCTGTGCGCGGGCGATGCGCCGGGGCACGCCCACTGGTACCGGAACGCGGGCGGCTCGCGAAGCCCGGCGCCCTTCAGCCCCGAGCCCGGCCAGTGGAGTTGGGACGGTCGCGAGCCGTCGCTCTGGCACCCGCAGGGCGCCGCGCGCCGCGGCGCCACGATGGTGGCCTTCGCCAACGGCCCTCCGTGGTGGATGACGGTCAGCGGCTGCACCAGCGGGGCGGCCGGGGGGACGAGCAACCTCCGCGAGGGCATGGAAGACGAGTTCGTGTCGTACATCTGCGAGATCCTGAAGCACTACCGCGATTCGTGGGGCATCGACTTCGAGCGC
>VGFB01000949.1 GCA_016869015.1 Armatimonadota bacterium | reverse complement strand
CGGAGACAGGAGACGCCCTCCTGACGGTCAACCAGGCCGGCCAAGGGCGCGTCATCGTCTGCGCGGCGGACTACTGGATGAGCGACCCGCTGACCTACGCCAACCCCGACCTCGTGAACATGGAGCCGCCCTACACGCTCCTCCGCGGGGTCCACGACGTGCTCTGGCGCTACTTCGGCTCCTTCAGCCCGGTGACGGTCGAGCCGAACGATCTCACCGCGCGGGTGAACTGCTTCGAGGGGGACCCGAAGCGGCTGCTGGTCGGGCTCATCAACAACGACCTCTTCGCGGACTGGCGCGGGAGGTTGCTCGTGCGTCAGGGCGAAGTGGCATCAGCCAGGGAGCTCTGGCGCGGGGAAGACCTTCGCGCCGGGCGGGAGATCGAACTCAGCGTCCCCGCGGGGGATGTGGCGGTGATCGAGGTGCGGCTGAGGTGAGGGGCAGCGGCCCGATGGGGGGCCGGTTTCCGTGAGTAGTAGGTGGAACGAGCCCCTCGGGGCGACGGTGAGAGCGCGGGTGAGCGGAGGGCATCGTTGGCTGTGAGGGGCGTCGGCGCTCCGGAGGAGCGCAGGATGGCCAGCCGTGGGCGAAGCCCACGGAACGCGGCCCCCTCCCCGTTCCGGCCCCGCAAGGGGCCGGCGGGGCTTGGGTTCCGCCCGCCCCCTTTGGGGCGGGGAGGGTTGGGGGGCCGGAATCCAGGGGCTCCGCCCCTGGCTAACCATCGGTCGCCCCTGCGGGGCTGACGACCACACCGCCCCGACCCACCGGCTCTCTGTGGTCGCGCCCGCCCCCGGTGGCCCGGGCCTTGAGTTCCCGGGGCCGTCCCGGTATACTGCCCGGCGGAACGAGGTGATGCGAGATGGCCCCTCAGATTGACGTCGACCGTGACGCCATCGCACGTTTCTGTCGGCAGAACCGCATCCGCTGGATGGCGCTGTTCGGGTCGGTGCTTCGGGACGACTTCCGCCAGGACAGCGATGTCGATGTGCTGGTCGACTTCGAGCCCGAGACGCGGATCGGGCTCGTGGGTCTGGCGCAGCTGGAGCTCGATCTTGAGGACCTCTTCGGCCGTCAGGTAGATCTCAGCACCTTTGAGGGGCTTAACCCACACTTCCGTGACCGCGTACTGGCTGAGGCACGTGACTTGTATGCTGCCTGACCGGGACCGGACGGCACTCCTCGACATGCTGGCGCACGCCGAGGAGGCCGTGAAGCTAGCCGAAGGGCATGAGAGGGGCGACCTGGACAGGAACCGCGTCCTGTGCCTCGCCGTGCAGCACCTCATTGCCATCGTCGGAGAGGCTGCCGGCCGCGTGTCGCAAGAGACGCGTGCCACCTACTCCAGGATCCGGTGGCGGCCGTTCATCAGAATGCGGAATCGGTTCATCCACGGCTACGATACGGTGCGGCCCCGCCAGGTCTGGGACACGGTCACCCTCGACCTACCAGCGCTCATCTACGAACTCAAGGCCGCCTTGGCGCCCGAACCGCGCGCGGGCGACAAGGATGCCGACGACCCTCCCTCTGTGTAGCCCCTAACTCGGCCCGCTCGGAGACCTCCCATGCTCACCGACTCACCCGTCCTGACGACCCCCCTGCGAGCCGTCATCCTCCCGCTGCTCGTGCTCGGGCTGACGCTCCCGGCCTGCGCGGCGCCGCTGCGGCTGTTTGTGGCCCCGAACGGGGACGATTCGGCCACGGGGCGACAGGCGAAGCCGGGCAAGAACGGCCCCTTTGCGACGCTGGAGCGGGCGAGGGACGAGGTCCGGAAGCTGAAGGCGGAGGGCGGGCTGCCGACCGGCGGGGTGACGGTTGAGCTCCGCGCGGGGACGTATGAGCTGACGGCCCCGTTCGAGTTGACCGCCGAGGATTCCGGCGCCGCTGACTCGCCCATCACCTACGAGGGGCAGAAGGGCAAGGAGGTGCGTTTGGTCGGCGGCAAGGTGCTCAAGGACTGGGAGGCGGTCACGGATGAGAGCGTGCTCGAGCGACTCGAGCCGACGGCACGCGGGAAGGTCTACCAGACCGACCTGAGGGCCCTTGGGATCACCGACTACGGCTCACCCGCGGGAGGCGGCATCGAGCTGTTCTTCGACGCGCAGCCGATGACGCTGGCGCGCTGGCCCAACGAGGGCTTCGTGAAGATCGTCGACGTACTGAACATCGAACCGGTGGACGTGCGCGGCACAAAGGGCGACAAGGGCGGCAAGTTCGTCTACGACGGAGACCGTCCGCTGCGCTGGAAGACCGAGAAGGACCTGTGGCTGCATGGCTACTGGTTCTGGGACTGGTCAGACCAGCGGATGAAGGTCGAGTCCATTGACACCGACCAGAAGGTGATCGCCCTCGTCCCCCCTCAGCATGGCTACGGCTACCGCAAGGGACAGTGGTACTACGCGCTGAACGCTCTCTGTGAGATCGACGCGCCGGGCGAGTGGTACCTCGACCGCGACACGGGGGTCCTGTACTTCTACCCGCCCTCGCCCCTGGGCCAGGGCGACGCGATGGTGTCGGTGGCGCCGAACCTGATCGTGACCCGCGAGGCGTCCAACGTGACCTTCCGGGGCCTGCTGATGGAGGGCTCGCGCGATCACGCCGGGGTCATGTTCGGCGCTCGGGGGAACCGCGTCGAGGCCTGCACGATCCGCAACGTCGGGGGCCACGCCGTCGCCATCCAGGGCGCCGACAGCGGGGTGGTCGGCTGCGACATCTACCAGACGGCCAAGGGCGGGATTTCCCTGGAGGGCGGCGACCGCAACACCCTCACGCCCGGCGGCCTGTA
>VGFB01000948.1 GCA_016869015.1 Armatimonadota bacterium | reverse complement strand
TGGCGGGCTGGCGGCCCAGAAACGCTCAAGTTGCCACAGACCGTCGGCCTGCTCCAGAGCCACCCAGTAATGCCCGAAGGACGTCCAGCCGGGGTACCACGTGTTGTCGTTGCTGGTCCGCGTGTCGTCCACGTGGTAGATGAGCACGCCCTCGCCCGGCAGGGCCGCATCGAAGCCGGTCTGCTGGCGGTTCTCGATGAGGTAGTATTCGGTGTCGGCCGCCAGCGAGGTGACCTTGTACATGACCGGGTTCTGCTCGGCCATCGGGAGCTGCGCGCCGAAGACGCTCGTGGTGGGCTCGATGGGCGTGACCCAGCCCAACGTGATCTTGCACCAGGCATCCATGTGCGACGGCATGCTGCCGTCGCCGCCGCCCCATCCGCCCCCGGCCATCAGGCTCCAGTCCCCCAGCCCCTGCGACATCCCCGTGTAGTCGTAGAAGTCCGGCAGCCCCAGCGCGTGCCCGTACTCGTGGCAGTACACCCCGATGGTGACCAGGTCGTTGTTGGGCTGAAGCTCCGGCTGGATGATGTACGCATTCACCTTCTTGCCGCTGGACGTCGTCACCTCACCCGTACCGTCGCCAAAGAACGAAGCCGAGTTGAGGTCCCACGAATGCGACCAGATGTCGGTGCTCGGGCCCCCGGCCGCCTCGTCGGTGCCCTGATGCGCGATGCAGACCACGTCGACGTAGCCGTCGTTGTCGGTGTCGTAGGGCCCGAAGTCAAACCCGGCAGCGTCGGCGGCCTCCACCACCTCGATGACGAACTCCGCCGGATGCTCGTCGTTTTCGGCGACGTTCGTGCCGTAGTAGTCGTGGGTGTTGGAGACGTCGTACCAACCGCTCACGCCCTCCGGACCGGCATCCACGGTGAACTGATCGTAGGAGTTCTCCGAGTAGAAGGCGCTCATGCTCTGTGGCCCGGTGAACAGCAGCGTCTGGTAGTCGCCGGGGTTGTAGGTGGTGGACGTATCGGAGAAGTTGCCGCACAGGACCGGGATGCGCCCCGTGCCGGTGGCGGGCACCGCGCGCTGCGGGCCGCGTCGGGCGCTGGCCCGGCGCGCCGCCTGCTGCGGGCTCATCATCGGCCGGCCCGCCCCCTTCATCACATACCGGCCCGCCGGGTCCTGCTCGATGATCCGCCCGTCGGGCGTTTGCCACCAGTGGTGCCACTCGTCCCCGTGGAGGCTCGCCTGGAAGACCTGGCCGTCCGGGCTGCGCAGGGTGTAGAGCCCGGGTCGGGCCGGCACGGCCCCGACGGGAGCCGCCAGCACGACCGCGAGGCCCGCAAGCAACACCGCCCCCATGAGCCGGTGAGCGCAGTGCGCGCGGGAGGAACGCTGGGATGATGGGATCGCGAGGTGCATGCGAGTCCGCCTCCTGGCAGGGGTCTTGGTCAGAGCCGGTGCGGTACTGCCGATGGCGGCGCCTCTGCCGCCTCAGCCGTCTTGTCGCCGGGCATTATCGACCTTCGCCGCCGGCATGTCAACTCACGGCAAACGGTCGCCGGATCGCTTGCCTCCGGCGCTCTCACGCACCGATTCGCCGTCTGCGTCAGAACACCTTCTCTGCGCGCAGGCCAGCTGCCCTGGGGCGAAGAAATCGGGACCGAGTTGGAGGCGCTCGCCCATGCACCCGGTCCGCTGTCGGTTGATGGTCGCCTATCTGATCGCGCCGGCTCTTGGGTCGGTAGCGGCGCGGACAGCGCAAGCGGAGGAGTTGCGCCTGCCGGCCGGTGACGTTATCGCGGACCACGGCGCCCTCGTCGGCGCCGTGAACCGCCTCACGGGCGAGGTCTATACGCTTCGACCCGTCCCGGGGCTCGATACCGGTCTCCTCCGCTCGCGAACCGAGGCCCTGTGGAGCGCCGAGGGCCAGAGCGTCTCCACCGAGCCCTCCCCGGGCGGTGTGGAGTCGCGCGCGGCGTGGGAGGGCGGCGAGCTGCGGACTCGCTTCACCCTCGACGCGCCGGCCGGCGATCTGCTGGTGAGCCAGCAGGGCTCAGCGGAGGGCGGTCTCTACGGCTGTCAGTGGGCGCTCCGGGGCCTCGACGACGAGCGGGTCTCAGTCATCGTGCCCGCGTGGTCGGGGGTGTGCCTCGATCGGGACGCTCCCGTCACCGATGTGGTCCTGGACTGGCCGAGCGTGTGGGAGGCTCGCGTGGTGATCGTCCAGGGAGAGAAGGGCGGCCTGTCGATCCGGGCCGATGATCCGGACGATCGCTTCAAGGGCCTTGCCATCCGCCATCAGCAGGGGCGCTTTGACCTGGGCTTCCGCACCTACAACGAGGGCCCGCCCGCCGGGCACCCCTCCGTCGAGTCGGTCACCTGGCGGGTGACCTTCTACGAGGGCGACTGGCGCGTTCCCGCCCGACGCTGCCGCGAGTGGATGGCGGAGACCTTCGGTCTCACCCCGCTCCGCGACCGGCGACCGACGTGGGCGGCGGACATCCGGTCGGTTGTGATTCTTGACACAGACCGCGATCCGGCGCGTCGGGACGAAGTGCGCGCCACGCTGCGGAAGCTGATGGAGTGGGTCACGCCCGCGAAGTGCCTACTCTACGTCCCCAACTGGCGCCGGGACGTCTACGACATCAACTACCCCGATTACGCCGGCTACAAGGGCTTCGCCGATCTCGTGGCCTACGCGCGCGAGCTTGGGTACCGGGTGATGCCTCACACGTGCTACTACGGCGTGAACCTGGAGAACCCGGACTACGAGGCCCTGAAGCCCTACCACATGCGGGATGCCGTATCCGGGGAGCTGCACACCTATGTGTGGCCGTG
>VGFB01000947.1 GCA_016869015.1 Armatimonadota bacterium | reverse complement strand
CACAAGCGGCCGGAAGAGGTCTCGCTCCGCGATGGCGCGATAGCCGGCGGCGTCCTTGGCGCCGGCCGCCGGGCCCGGCTGGGCCGAGGCAGGCGAGACCCTCGAGGACCCGACGGAAGCGCGAGAAGGGGGCTTGGTCTTGGGCTGGCAGCCGCCGACGCAGAGCGTCAGCACGGTCACACCGGCCAGCGCCGCCCATCGGCCTCGGATGGAACCCGGCCGGCGGCCCCGGCGTTCAGAGCCGGAGGCGTGATGGCGGTCTGGCGAATGGGTCAGCGGGGGAGTCGAGAGCATCGGAGGCCTCTTCCTCAGAGGGTGCCCCTTGACCTCCAGGGCGACCCAGAGCACGGGGTCCATCCGCAGCGGAGGACAGATCGGTGTGGCGGCGAACCCCCTGATAGACGCTCCATCGTGACACAGGTTCGGAGACGGTTCATGTCGGTTCTGGCTGCCGGGGCCGCGACGCTGGCCCTGGCGCTTGTCCTTCCTCAGGCCGAGGCCCAGGAGCCCGGCGCCTGGTGCGCGGCGGCGGGGCTCACCCTCGACCTTCCGGAGGCCTGGCGCATCGAGCGGGAGGTGCCGGGGGTGGGGCTCGCGCTGCGGCCCCCGGGTGAGGGTGCGCCGCTGGTTGAGCTCGTCACCTGGCGCACCAGCATCGGAGTGCAGGGCCCGGAACAGGCCGCTGAGGAACACGAGTGGGTCCTGGCCGCCGGGGCGCGCTACCGCCGCACGGGCCTGACAGCCGCGGCCTACCCGGAGCTCGGCGAAACGGCCCTCGTCCGGGGCCTTGTATCGGGCGAAGACGCCGAGGCCATGGGCTCGTTGTTTGCGGCGTTTGCTCGCGGAAGCCGAGCCTACGCCGTCGGGCTGTTCGCCCCCCCCGATTCGCTCAACGCCGCGCAGGCCCAGTACCTCGAGCCCCTCCTCGCTCGCCTCGTGGTGACGGGGGACGGGCTCGAGACTGACCCGGGCCATCCGCCGCCGCCCTCACGGGCCACGAGGCCCGCGGCGCCGATCGAACCGATCACGCCGGCTCAGCCGCCCCGCACGGACCCGGCAGAGACCACGCCGCCACCGGCCGGAAGAGCGCCCGGGCGTGGCCCGCTGCGCGACCCGATCGGCGCGGCCCACGATGACCCGGCGGGCTTCTCCCTGCTGCTCCCCGAGACGTGGACGTGCGTTGCCGAGGGCAACCTGGTGGTTCTGTCCGGCTCGGATGAGGCGATGTTGGTTCTGGCGCCGCTGCGTGCCGCCGACCCCGGCCGCCTGGACCTCGAGGACTTCATCGCGCGATGTCTCGCGCGTCTCGAGGCCCCTCGCCTGGTCAGGCGTGAGCCGGGAGCGGCGACCCAGGAGACGTCGGGGGTCCGGGCGCGAGTCCTCAGCGGGACGACGCCGTTGGAGGGCGTCTTCACGTCCTCCGCCGGGGTGCCGGCGGGCCTCCTCGCGGGACTCATCGCCCGGCCCAGCGACATCGACCGGCTGATTCCGGTGGCGGCCGAGGTGATCGCATCCTTCTCGACGCAGGTCGTCCCCCCAAGTCAGGTGGCCCCAACAAGCCCCGCCGCCGGCTGGCGGGACGGCGCGGGACTGATCGCCTGCCGACCCCCGGCGGGGTGGGTGCTGCGCGGCGGCGTTGAGCGGTACGACAACCGCCCGGTCATCCGGATCCACGGCGAAACCGAGGCGAGGGACGCATGGTTCGTGTGGCGTCAGCCCGTGCGCCCGATCTTCCGCGATCTCACCGAGGCCATGCAGGGCCTCGGCTTCCGCGAGGGCGATCCATACTATGCCTACGATGGCGTCGATCCGCGGATGGTCCTGACTCGCGGTTCGGCCCGTGAGCCGGCCGTGCGCTACCTGCTGCCTCCGGAGCTCGCGGCGGACCCGGGGCCGGCAGCCATCGCGCAGGAGCGGCTCGGCAACCTCGCGTTGCTTGGCCGGGCCCGTGAGGAGACGGCCTTGATGGGGTTTGCCCTGGGGGAGGACCTCGCCGCGGGAACGGCCTGGGTCGTCGTCTCTTGCGCGCCGGTGGGCGATGCCAACGACGGCTGGTTCTGGGAGGCCGCCGGCTTCGGGGTGGGTGGACGTCCGGGACACGCAGCCAAAGCGGCGCGCGCGCTGGAGGCAGTGGTTCGATCCACGGTCGCAGACCCCCGCGCCGAGGCCGACACGCGGTCGGACCTGAGCCTGCTGCTCGACCGCAGTCAGACGGCACTGGGCTCGCCCACCTGGCGAGGGCTCGTAGGTGAGAGCGCTGTCGGGCCGGGCGTCGACAGACTGAGTCCGGACGGGGCGCGCCTCGTCCCGCCGGCGTCGGCCGTCGCGGCGTGGCGCGCCCTTGCCTCGGCAGCGCCCGCGTCGTACAATGCCGCCGGCGCCGAACCGCGCTGACTCCCATCGAAGGGAAGTGCCCCCATGCGCAAACTCGTTCAGTGCGAGCACTGTGAGGGAACCAAGCAGTGCCGTTCCCAGGGCGGCAAGAGCTGCGACCAATGCCTGCTGGCCTCCGGCCGCAGGCCCAAGGACTGGGCCACCGTCCGCTGCTCGTTCTGCGGCGGCAAGGGACGGTTGTGGGTCGAGGAGGAGGAGCCCCCGGCCCCGGAAGCGGCGGAGCCGACCCCGGAGGCGGCCGAGCCGTCCCCGGCCGCCGAGGAGATCTGACCCGGCATGAAGGCTCCCGACCTCGCCTCCGCGTGTTCGCCGGGGGAGCTCGCCGACATCGAGGCCGCCTTCTCGAAGACCCTCGGGGAGGGCTTCGCGGCCGCGTTCGTCGCCTCGGCCCCCG
>VGFB01000946.1 GCA_016869015.1 Armatimonadota bacterium | reverse complement strand
CGATGGAGTGGTGCGATCACACCCTACTTCGCCGTCGAGTCACATCGGTCCCGCTACATCCCTCGTCTCCCCTCACCGAAAAGTGCTGAACTGCAGACTAGTGCGCCGCTGCCGAGCGCGTGGCCGCAAACACTATTGACAGTAGTAGATCAATCAACTATACTGCGTAGTAGTCTACCGATCGCACCACACACCACACTACGCGGAACAGGGAGGCAGGGCACGGTCAACCAGGGCAGCCGTTGGCCCCCGCGAGCCTCGGGGCAGACCGAGCGCTCGCGGGGGTTGTCGTTTTCAGGCGGAGGGGTGTCAGGGCCCGGGCTCCGGCATCTCGGCCCGGAGCCGGCGCAGAAAGTCCTCATCAAGGTCGAGTTGAGCTTCCCGGCAGGCGGCGACGTGCTGCCACGCCTCAGCATGGCTACCCGTCTCGAGCAGGGAACTCGCCAGATCCAGGTGCGCGACGGCGAAGTCGGGCTGTGCTCTCAGCGCCTCCCGGAAGGCCTCTGCCGCCTTCGAGAACTGCTTCAGCGCCGCCCGCATCTTGCCCAGCTTGTACCAACTGAGGGCATCCTCCGGGTCGTACTGCGCAGCGAGGGCGTACTCCTGGGCCGCTTCCACGAACTGCTCCTCGTCCCATAGCGCATCGCCCAACAGGTGGTGGGCGCGGGCGTTCTCCGGTTCCAGAGCGATCACGTTCAGCGCCTGCTCTTTGGCCTCATCCGAGCGCAGCTGCATCAGGAACTCGCTGCCCAGGTTCAGGCGCGCCTCGACGTAGTCCGGGCTGAGAGCGATCGCCCGCTCGTGCTCGCGCACGGCCTCCTCGTGCAGCCCCTTCATCCCCAGAGCCACGCCGTAGAGCGTGTGCGATTTCGCACTGCCGTCATCGAGGGCAAGGCCTTGGCGGAAGCCGGCAAGTGCTTCGTCGACCCGGCCGAGGTTGGTGAGAGCCTCGCCGAGCCCAACGTGCCCGTAGGCGAACGTTGGCTCGACGGCAATGCCGGCCGCAAACGCCTGCGCGGCGCCCTCCCAGTCCTCCGTGCGCCTCAGGGCCAGCCCCAGACTGAAGTGCGCCCAACCCCAGTTCGGGTCGCACTCGGCGCCCAGCCGGCACTCCGCCGCCGCGGCCTCGAACCGGTCCTGGCGCATCAGGAGGTTGCCCAGGTAGGTGTGAGCGCGAGGCACGTCGGGATAGAGCTCCAGGCAACGGCGGTACTCGGCGACTGCCTCGTCAAGCCGAGCCAGGTGCTGATAGACCGCGGCCACCGCGAAGTGGGGCCACACGTAAGCATCGTCGACCCGGATGGCCTGCTGGTAGGCCTCGACGGCGCCCGGGTGGTCCAGCCCGGCGCGCAAGGCACTCCCGAGGAGCGTCCACGCCCCGGGCCCGGTCGGGTCGAGGTCGATCGCGCGACGGAGCAAGCCAACCGCGCGCTCCCGGTCGCCCGCAGCGTGGACGACGTCGGCCAGCCGCACCAGCGCGCGAGGGTCGTCGGGGGAGGCCGCTGCCAGCGCCTGCACGCCATCCGCCACCGCCCGCGAGTTCGGTTCCCAGACGGCGGTGGTCGACCGGCCGCCCACGCCCTCCACCTCCACGGTCAGCACCATGTCCGGAGACAAAGGCACATCGAGCGAGAACTCGACGACGGTGGCCTCGGGGGGCGCAAGCACCCGCGAACTGGGTTGGAGGTGTTGCCGGAGGAGCTGCGCCAGCACGCCGTTGACGCGCACGCTCCCGATTCCCTCGTCAGGCCACGCGATCCCATGGACTGTCTCAGTCCCCAGGGTAGTCGGGGCCATGTAGTGCCCGGCATCGTCGGACGGCGGGCGCGTGAGCATCACCGTCAGCGCGGACGTCCGGGCGGCCGGCAATAGCACCCCAGCGACCCAGAGCACGCTGAACAGGGGTCGGCGTCGGTGGCAGGTTCGCATTGGCCTCGCCCTCCCATCCCGGGCCCCGCCACGGGGCTTCATGGCACCCTTCGCCACCGACCGCCCATGCCCCCTGCCCGGGCGAAGCGTGATTCCCGCCATCTTGACAGGCAGGCGCTGACAGGGGAAACTAGAGGGGTCTCGTCGCGTGAGGCCTCGACGCACCGGACCAAGGAGCAGGGCCGATGGTACTCCACGGCATCGAGATACCCGAGGACCGGATCGCGGACTTCTGCCGGCAGAACCACATCCGCAAGCTCGCGCTGTTCGGCTCGATTCTGACCGACGAGTTCGGGCCGCAGAGCGATGTGGATGTGCTGGTGGAGTTCAGGCCTCGTCGGGGCCCCGGCTTCTTCGGCCTCATGGGCATGCAGGACGAACTCTCAGGCATACTTGGGCGGACGGTCGACCTGAACACCCGATATTTCCTCCACGAGCGGTTCCGAGGCGAAGTTGAGGCGGAGGCCCACGTCGTCTATGCCGAAGGTAAGTGACGACGACCGACTGGCCGACATGCTACAGTTCGCGCGCGAGGTGGCGCAACTGACGGAGGGTCGAACGCGGCGTGACCTCGGGCAGGACCGGGTCCTCGAGTTGGCGCTCACCCGTCTGCTCGAGCTCATCGGGGAGGCGGCTCGAGCCGTGTCTCCCGAGACGCGACAGCGCTTGCCGGAGGTGCCCTGGGGCCAGATCGTTGGGATGCGGAACCGCCTCATCCATGGCTACCGGCGCCTGGACTTGAGCGTCATCTGGCGGACAGCCCGCAAGGACATCCCGCCACTCATGGAACAGCTTCAGGCCGCACTCTCAGGATCGGACGAACAGGAGAGCAATCCCGATGGACCTCTTCGATAGCGCGCGA
>VGFB01000945.1 GCA_016869015.1 Armatimonadota bacterium | reverse complement strand
CCCCTTCAGCAGCCACTCCGGCCACGCCTTCAGCGACGAGCCCGGGTTGTACTCCGCATCAGGCGGGAGCTGCTCGTCGCCGATGAGGCGGTTGGGCCAGAGGTTCGTGACCCGCACCTCCAGCGAGTTCGCGCCGGGCTTCGCCGCGGCGGTGATGTCCAGACGGAAGGGCGGCTTCCACAGTACGCCCAGGTCCCTCCCGTTCAGTGCCACCTGCGCCAGCTCGCGCACCGTCCCCAGGTCAAGCATGAGGACGCGGCCCGGCTGCACCGAGTCCGCCGGAATGTCGAGCCGCCTCGTGTACGTTGCCGTGCCGGAGAAGTACCTCACACCCGGGTCCTCGTGCTTGGGCCAGGAGATCAGCCCATCCAGGGAGATGCGCTCCGGCGCGCCACGGCCCGGAGGGAATCCGACCTCCCACGGACCATCGAGCGTAACGGCCTCCGGGACGTTGTCGACCTGGGCGGACAGCCTCTTCCCCGAGGCCGTGTCCACCTCGTAGGTCCCGGAACTCCACGCGATGAGCCCGGGCTTCCCATCGACGGCCGCCGTGACCTCGGCGTAGGGGAGGTCGGTCTTGGAGACCCCTCGCTCGCTGCCATCCGGCAGCTCGACCGTCTGGTTCTCGGCGACCGTCCTCGAGTATGGCTCGTCGTCCAGAAGGTAATCGACCCGCATCTGCTTCACGACGAGGTTGGCGGGATCGCCGGCCAGGGCATTGGTTGCCGTCACTGTGAGGCGACCGTCGTTGACCAGCGCGGCAACCTGCTGAGTCACGTCGACCGTGCGCGGCTCCGTGAGGATCGGCCCTTCGGGGATCAGCCCGTAGTAGGCGCGACGGACCTCCAGCGTACCGATCGCTCCCGCCTCGGGGAGCTCCAGGAGCGCGTTCTCGTCCACGGTCTTGGTGAGCGGTCGGCCGTCAAGGAGGTAGTCCACCCGCATCTGCTTCACGACGTTCAAGGCCGGGTCCCCGGCCAGTGCGTTGCTCGCTCGCACCGAGAGCCGGTTGTCCTTCACGAGTGCCCGAAGCTGCTGCGTGACCTCGACCATGTCCTGCAGATCCGTGGTCAGCACGCCGTAGACGGCCTCCTGGATCTCCAGCGTGTGCTTCGACTGCGGCGCCGCGTGCAGCGCCGGTTCGCCGTTCCGCCGGAGGTCCACGACGGGGTCCGCCGAACCGCTGGGCTTGCGGAAGACGACGAACACCGAGCCCGCCGGGTCAAAGCGCAGCGGCACGACGGTCCGACGCCCCTCGGTGCGGTACACGGGGGCCGGCTCGATCTGTCCGGTGTCGGGCCGCCAGAGCTCGGGGAGCTTGCCCGCGATGCGGAAGCTGCACTCGGCGACGGAGGGGCTGCTGAGCTGGCTGCTGAGGAAGTACACGTCCGCGCCATCAGCGAAGCGATGGATGTACTGGACGTTCGCTGGGGGGGCCGCACCGACGGCCGAGAAGTCCGGCTCCAGGCCGAGCGAAGTAAGAACCTCCTCAATCGGTCGACCCCAGATCACGCGGCCCTTGCCGTAGGCGTGCTCCGTGACGGTCGCCCCGTCGCAGTCGCCCCAGACCTCCTCGCCCAGGGCACGCACCTGCTGGTCGCACTGGGGGTAGCCGGTGAGGCTTGGCGAGTACAGCGGCTTCGGACCGATCACCAGCGCGCCACCCCGGACGAGAGCTGCGACCTTGGTCAGGATTGCGGGCGTCATCGCCGGGGTGTCCGGCAGGACCAGAGCTGCGTAACTCATCCCGCCCGACAAGACCACGCGTCCGTCCTTCACGCTCGCGCGGTCCAGGAGCGCCTCCGTGTCGCAGCCGTCGTAGTCATGGCCCGCCGGCGGCGAGGGGCGCAGCCCACCCCGGCCGGGGAGTCCGCCCGGCGAGCCCTCGCCGGCGAAGTACAGGAGGTCGCCCACGAACCGACCCTCCTGCAGGAGGTACTGGCTGCGGGCCAGGTACTGCATCCACGCGCGGCCGGGCTCCCACCAGGTCACGGTGCGCTCGCAGTGGAAGCCCCAGGGGCCCATCGTCATGCCGGGCTTCAGGTCCGCCCACGGCTGGTGTGCGTACCGGTGGAAGATGAAGCGGTTGACTCCGGCCGTCCACATCAGATCGCCCAGCGGCTTGAGCCGGAAGGGGTGATTCTGCCACTTGCCGTTGGTGTCGCTGGCCGTGAAGGCCTCCGCCCCCACGTACTTCCGACCGTACGTGTGGGCGATGGAGGAGGCGAGCTTGCCGCCGCCGACGTCTCCCCCCGAGGGCGCCCAGAACTCGGTCATCGGCACATCGGCCCGTCCCCCAGCCGTGAGGTCGTCGAAGTTGCCGTTTCCGTAGGGCTCAGTGCCCAACTCGATCCCGTGTTCGTGGCAGCGCTCCGCGAAGTAGCCCCAGTAGTTGTCTGCGTACAGGTCCGCTATCGTCCTCCGCACATCCCACAGGAACCGCTCCGAGACGGCGAGGCTGTGCACCACCCGCCCCGTCATCGTGGGCAGGTAGGGCCACGGGTCGTAGCCGCGCCGCTGCTCGAACTCCTGACGGAAGCGCGGCGTCCAGTTCTGGCAGTCTACCTCGTAGCTGTCGATCAGAATCTGTTTCAGGCTTCCGCGGGCCAGCGGTCCCGCCTGAGCGATCACGTCGTCGAGCATCCCCGCCCAGAGGGCCTCGGACGCCTCTCGCGAGAGCTTGTCGACCTCCGGTCCGCGCCCCTCCTCCTCCGCCGGGTGGTTGTCCTTGCCCGTCGGCGTGTGACCGAAGCGGATGATCGTCCAGTCCCCAGGCGGCGCATCCCAGCGGAGGCG
>VGFB01000944.1 GCA_016869015.1 Armatimonadota bacterium | reverse complement strand
TGAAGGGCAAGAAGGTCACGGGCCGCATCAACGTGGGCAAGCGCCCGAGCGGCCTGGCGCTGACGGCCGACGGCAGCCGGTTGTACGTCTGCAACCGCATGTCCGACGACGTGTCGATCGTTGACCTGGCGGCCAAGAAGGAGCTGGCTCGCGTTCCGGCGGTCCGGGAGCCCGTCCATGCCGCCGTCACGCCCGACGGCAAGCTCCTGTTCGTGGCCAACCTCCTCCCCTTGGGTCGGAACGACGACCCGAAGCTCGCGGCGGATGTCACGATCGTCGATACCGAGAAGGCCGAGGTCGTTGGACAGGTCCGCCTGCCGACGGGCTGCACGGACGTTGGGGAAATCTGCGTTTCGCCGGACGGCAAGTTCGTCTACGTCGTCAGCGTCCTGGCGCGGTTCCTGGTGCCGCCCACGCAGATCACTCGGGGGTGGATCAACACCAACGCGCTCTCGATCCTCGATGTCTCGACGCAGCAGGAGTATGCGACCGTGTTGCTGGACGAGCTCGACCGGGGCGCCGCGAATCCCTACGGGGTCGCGATGTCGGCCGATGGCGCGAAGCTGTACGTGAGCCACACCGGCTGTCACGAGATCACCGTTCTCGACCGCACGAAGCTCCACGAGATCATCGAGGCCACCAAGCCCGAGGAGCGCGCCGACCTCAGCCGCGACCTCACCTTCCTGTACCGCAACGATGTGACCACCAAGTACGACGCCGGGGGGAAGGGACCCAAGGGGATAGCGCTGTCCCCCGATGGCGCACAGCTGCTGGTGGCCAACTACTACTCCGACACGCTCACCGCGCTGAAGGCCGATGACGGCAAGGTGAAGGCGACCGTGGCGCTGACCGAGCCGCGCGAGCCCGATATCGCGCGCCGCGGTGAGGCGCTCTTCTTCGACGCCGACCTCTGCTTCCAGCAGTGGCAGTCCTGCGGCAGTTGTCATCCCGACGGGCGGGTCGATGCGCTCCGCTGGGACCTGCTGAACGACGGGTTGGGCAACCCGAAGAACGCCAAGTCGCTGCTGCTGGCCCACAAGACCCCGCCCGCGATGGCCCACGGCGTCCGCGATACGTTCGAGGTCGCCGTCGACGCGGGAGTGAAGTACATTCTCTTCCGCATGCCGGAGGGCGATCAGGTCGAGGCACTCTCCTCCTACATCCGCGCCATGGAGCCCGAACCCAGCCCGCACCTCGAGGACAACGGGAAGCCCTCCGCCGCGGCGCAGCGGGGCAAGAAGCTCTTCGAGAGCGATCGCACCGATTGCTCGAAGTGCCACCCGGCGCCGCTGTACACCGACCTGCAGAGCTACGACGTGGGCACCCGCAGCGAACTGGACAGCGACGGGGAGTTCGACACGCCCACGCTGGTCGAGATGTACCGCTCCGGGCCCTACCTGCACGACGGGAATGCCGTCACGCTGAAGGAAGTGCTCGTCGACCGGAACCCCGACGACAAGCACGGTAAGACGAAGGACCTCAAGCCGCAGGAGATCGACGACCTCGTCGCCTTCATGCTGTCCCTGTAGGCGTGGCCGCAATCTAGGGACGCGGCCCCTGGGCCGCGTCCCCGAACAGGTTAGCTCACGGGCGGGCGCGGCCCGCCCGTGAGATCTAGCAGCCGGTCGGAGCCACGATCTCCACCAGCATGCCCTCCCCTCCGCCCTCTGTGAGTTCCACGCGCTCAATGCCCGGGGCGGTCAGGTGCAACCAGGCGTCTTGCGCGGTGGCTGCCGATTGCTCCTCCGCGACTGGGTCCCCCGCGCCACCATAGGCAACGGCGCGAACGGCGTAGCCCCAGACCGTCACCAAGACTGAGCCCGCGGGCTCCGGCAGACGGATCGACAGACCGGAGGCCTCAAGACGCAAGCCGCGTGCCCCCTGGACCTCCATCACGCGGAGGTGGCCCATAGGGTCGAGGGCCTCGAAGTAGAACCCGCCGCGCGGGAAGGCAGACGGCATGGGCGTGCCATTTGGGTCCTGCCTGAAGCTGGCCCGAGCCAAGCTGGCCGGCACACTGATCACCTCCTGAAACCGTCTGCAGCGGAATGCTGAACGGTACTTCCCGGCGGCGTCGGTGTGCGACCGCGCCTTCCCCTGGCAGACCCCCGGTCGGACCTGCAGTAGGGCCCTAGATCCGGAACACCAAGCGGCCCCGAATCCGCAGGAGGCCGGCGTCGGCATTGGGGCCGCCCCACTCAGCGTACACCGACTCGACGACGGCGCGGCAAGGAGTGCGTCCCGCCCCATCCGCCTTGGCCTTGGCGTCTGCGAGGAACGAGTCCCAGGCCGCCTGAAGCGAGCCAGCCGTCCGATCACCCAAGGGGCATGACCCCTCCACCGGGACGGCACGGGGGTCGCCCAGAGGGATAGGCGTCGCCCCGGGCCGTGCCAGAGCACGGCCGAAGGGGATGGGGATCTCCCCAAGAGGGATGGGTATGTCGCCGTAGAGGATGGGTACGTCGCCATAGAGGGCCGGGGGCTCCCCCTCAGCGCCAAGAAGGCGCGCCGCGACCTGGCGCCGGACTAGGACGGTCTCGGTGTTGCCGGACGGGAGCGCGAACAGGATCGGCACATCACCGAAGGGGGCGAAGTCCTGGACCGCGACAGGCAGGCCGTCCGGCGGGCTGCCGTCGAAGTGAGCTCGGATCTCCTGCGGCTTGGCGCCGAGCGGGATGCGCGCCACGTCGTGGACCTGGGTGACTACAGGCGGGGAGTACGCCGACACACTGCGCCACACGATGGTCGCGAATGGAGTGCCTGGCCCGGGGTCACCCCCTTGGGCTGCGCAGTAGCGTAC
>VGFB01000943.1 GCA_016869015.1 Armatimonadota bacterium | reverse complement strand
CAGGTGGTAGGCGAGATCCCGCAGCTTGCGGACGATCTGCGCATCGTCCTTGAGGAACCGATGGAAGTCCTTGAAGAGGAAGATCGCGGCATCCTGGGACTTCATCACCTCGTCCATCGCCGTAAGTGGATCGGTCGTGCCGTCCGTTCGGGGGCGATGGCCGTCCAGGACGAGGCCGTTGGTGGTCGTCCAGATGAACAGCTGCTTCCGCCGCCGCTCCGCGACGGCGCGCAGCGTCGCCTCGACGCGGTGCTCCTCCCAGGAGACCACGTAGAGGATGGGGTAGCGGGCGCGGATGAGGTTCTCGATGTCCTGGGCCTGGTCGCGAGCCATGGGGCGCGTTTCTCCTCGCGGAGGGTCTCTTCGCCGGGTCCCACCGCTCTCCTTCCCTGCAAGGAGTTGGCCCGGGCGAGAGGGGAGGGGTCCGCCGAGCGCGAAAGCCCGTGGAGGGTTGAGCGCGGCTCCAACCCTCTCAGCCCCGGAGGTCCGCGTCGCCGATGGTCCTTGCCTGGGTCGGAGTGCTTCTGACCGCCATGGCCGGCGTAGCGCAGCAGGTCGATCTCAAACTCGCCTCGGAGGAGTGGCGGACCTCCACCAAGGGCGCCTTCGCGGTCCGGCTCGACCGCCGGGGCGTGCTCACCATGTCCCACCCCAACGCGCCCGCCGTGGGAGGCAGCTGCGCGACCATCACCCGCGTCGTGGACCTCCCGGAGATCGGCCGGGATGCCCTGGTCCTGCGTTTCTACCTGACCGACGACTACTGCGGGAACAAGGAGCAGGCCGTCTACTTCCGCGATGCGGTGAAGGAGCGGGTGTCGGACTGGAAGGAGGGGGGGCGCTACTGCGAGGTGCTGCTCGACGACGTAGTGGTCTGGTCGAAGGACGTGATCGGGAGGAACGGCACCAGCACCGGCGAGCGGTTCTACGACCTGGACATCAGCGAACTGGTGGCGAAGAAGACCCAGGTGGAGGTGGCCTTCCGGGTTCGCGATGAGGCCGATACCGACGGCCCCTTCGCCACCGATGTCTTCTGGGCGCGGCCCGAGTTGCTGTGGGGCTTTGGCAAGACCCCGCCTCCGGTCGAGTTCCCGCCACGCCTGCCGTTCCGCCGCGAGAAGTTCCGTCCCACGGCCCCGCCTGCGCCGGCCGCCGGGGAAGTCGCCCTCACGGTGCGCAATGCGGGAGGCGTCAGCCTCGACGCCTGGCCGATCCGCTGGGGCGTGCCGCTGCCACAGGGCGCCATCACCCATGGCGGACAGGTGGCGCTAGAGGGCCCCGATGGCAGGCCGACGTCGCTGGGGACGCAGCCCCTCGCGCGCTGGCCGGACGGCAGCGTGAAGTGGCTGCTCCTCGATTTCGTTGCGCCCCTGGCTGCGGGCGACGCGCAATACGGCTTGCGGTATGGACAAGACGTGTCCGGCGCCTCGAAGGCGACGCCCTCAGCGGCGGCGGCCCCCCCGGGCCGGCCATCCGCCATCGCGCATCCGGAGGGCGCGGCGAAGGAGCTGCGCCTGGAGGTCGCGGACAGGACGTACCCGGCCTCCCCATTCACTTTCGTAAGGCACACGCTCGAGGTCTCGGGGCAGGCCGGAGGCGTGGCGCTGGAGGAGTTGTCCCTCGCCCTGGACGCCTTCCCCGGACCCTCCTGTACGGTCGGCCTTGACGGCCGGGCGGTTGAGGCGTCCACCGGCTTGCGGCAGGTGGACGAGGCTCGCGTCGAGGTGGGCGGGGCCGCCCCGACGACGGGCCGCTGGGACGGCTGGGCCCTGAGCGGCGACGGTCGGACGCTCGTGTGCCTGCGGTGGCCGTGGCAGCAGTCCCCCTGCGGCCTGCTGATGGGGGAGAACGGGGGAAGCGTGTTGCTCCTCGCGCCCTCCCTGGACGGGAAGCTCCTGGCGCTGGCCCCTGGTGAGGCGAAGTCGCACGAGTTGCTGGTCTACCGGGCTGCCGAGCCCCTTGATTCCGCCCGGGCGGCGGCGCTGAACGCGGTGTTCCAGCGCCCGCCGGTGGTCGTCTTCCAGCCCGGATGGGTCGCCGGGACGGGTGTCCTCGGGCCCTTCGCCGAGCGGGACGACCGTCGCTTCCCCGAGTACGAGGCGGCCGCGGCCGATCTGGCGCAGGAGATCCTCGCCCGCCGCGAGAGCCAGAAGGCGTATGGCTTCGAGCACTTCGGCGACCTGCAGTTCGAGTGGGGCTTCGGCGAGGCCCTCACCTACTGGCAGAACACCGAGTATGACTACGCCCATGCGCTGCTCTGGCAGTTCCTGCGGACAGGCGATCCGGAGCTGTTCTACCTGGCCGAGCAGGCGGTGCTGCACTATCGGGACGTGGACCTCATCCACGCCTCCGACGCGCACCCCGACTGGGTCGGCGGCGCCCACCACCACAGCGAGACCCACACCGGTCACGGGCCGAGTATCAGCCATCACTGGACGGAGGGGCTCTTCGACCACGGGCTGCTGACAGGAGACACGCGCTCGCTCGACTGCGGGCGTCTGGCGGCCGACTATGCCGCGCGTGTGGCGCTGGCCTCCGGTTACGGCGGGGGTGAGCGAGAGGCGGGCTGGAACCTGATCGCCCTGATGGGAGCGTACCGGGCGACGGGTGATGCCGCCTTGCTGGACGCGGCGAAGAAGAAGGTCGACGAGGTGCTGACCTACCTCGACCCGGTCCGCGGCGTCTCGTCGGCGCCCATCTTCGAGCAGACGGCCTACGAGGGCGGCACACCCTTCATGGCCGCCATTCTGATGCGCGGCCTGACCGGCTACTACGAGGCGACGCAGGATGAGCGGGTCGGTTG
>VGFB01000942.1 GCA_016869015.1 Armatimonadota bacterium | reverse complement strand
AGACGGCCTGTCAGCGAGGCGCGCGCGAATGCCACGGATCTCACCGGCACGGGATTGACCCCCGCCACCACCTACCACTACCGTGTCCGCGCCTGCAACGAACTCGACACGTCGTGGTTCAGCCCGGAGAAGGGGCGCGTCCGGACCGGGGAGAAGTGGCTGCTTCCGCGCCGGCCGCCTGCTCATCCGGTCGTCGCCCCCGCGCCCTGGCCGGGAAGCCCTTGCGCATTGCTGACCCCCACCGCTGCCGATGGGCGCCCGTCGGCCGTGGGACCGCCTGCAGGGGGGCATGCACTCGAACATGTGTGTCCGGCAGGAGGTCACGGAATGTACGGCTGTCGCCTGTGTGCTCTGTGTGTTGCGCTGTCGCTGGGCACGATCTTCGCGCTGCTGACACCTGACCGCGCCCGGTCAGCCCCGCACAATCCTACCCGAACCCAGGGAGACAAACCGATGTCCGGTCTCGAGATCACCGTCGGCCCCGCCGGAGCCAATGTCCTCGGCTCAGACCACTTCGCGCTGCAGAGCGCGGTGGACTACGTCGCGGGCCGCGGCGGCGGCACCGTGCGCATTCTGCCCGGGACGTACGAGATGGGCAACTCGCTCTTCCTGCGCGAGGGTGTGCGCCTCGTGGGCTCCGGCGACAAGAGCGTCCTGCGCAAGTGCGACTGCGCCACCACGCCGCTCACCGCCCACTCGGACTGGTATGAGGAGATCGTGACGGTGAAGGACCCCACGCCCTTCCGGGTTGGGGGCGGGATCTGGATCGAGGGCATGTCACCGTTCTACAAGGACCGCAACCAGATCGCCAGGCGCACGGTCGTGGGGATAGCGGGGAACGTCATCCGGCTCGACAAGGCGCTGCGCGATGACTACTGGCTGGAGCCGGGCGCCAACGCCAGCACGGCCTTCCCGGTCATCACCGCCGAGTACGTCAACGACGCCACCGTGGAGTCGTTGGCCATTGACGGCAACCGCGAGCACAACCCGCACCTCGACGACAACCACACCGGCGCGATTTTCATCCAGGATTGCGACCGCATGATCTTCCGCGACCTGACTATCCGCGACTACAACAGCGACGGGATCAGTGCCCAGATCTGCGATGACCTGGTGGTGGAGGGCTGCCGTATCAGCAACTGTACCGACCTGGGCATCCACCCGGGCAGCGGCTGCCAGCGGCCGCAGATGGTCAACAACACCGTGCGCGGCTGTTCGCAGGGGATCTTCTTCTGCTGGGGAGTGCGCTACGGCCTGGCCGAGGGCAACACCATCGAGGACAGCCTGCGCTACGGCATCTCCATCGGCCACCGTGACACCGACAACCTCGTGCGGGGCAACACGATTCGCCGCAGCGGTGAGATCGGGGTGCTATTCCGGACGGACCGCGGAGTGGGCCGTTCGCCGGATCGCTGCGTGCTGGAGAACAACCTCATCGAGGACAGCGGGCTGAAGGGGGATGGGGTGGCAGTTGATCTCACCGGCGTGGCCGAGGACCTCGTCATCCGCAACAACCGGCTCGTGGATACGCGTCCGGCGTCTGCCGACCGCAAGCGCATCGGCATCCGCATTGCCGCAGGCATTCTGCGGCCGGTGATCGAGGGGAATACCTGCCAGCGGATGGACCAGGATCTGATGGATCTGCGCGCGGCGGAATGACGATCTATCTTCCGAGGCATTCCTGCGAGCGAGGTGCGTTGGTGTTGAAGCTGACTCTGGCTCTGGCGTTTGGTCTGAGTTGCCTGCCGCTGCCGGCGGCGGAGAACCTTGCGGCGGGCAAGCCGGTGGCGCTCTGCCCGCTGCCCAACGAACCGACCTGCACCGCGGGCGGCACCGATCTGCAGGACCTGACCGATGGACGCCTGACCCAACGGGCCGACCAGTGCATGTGGTTCGAGACCCTGGCGGTGGGGTGGTCGCTGGTCCCGGTGGCAAACGTGCAGATAGACCTCGGCGCGGTGCGGGCCATCGGGGAAGTCGCCCTGCGCTTCCTGGGCGGTTCGCCGCAGTCGGGCATCGAGTTCCCGGGTTTCGTGAAGCTGTTGGTGAGTGATGACGCCGACGCCTGGTACCAGGTGGCCGAGTACTCCAAGTGGCGCCCCGGCGATCCGGAACGCTTCGGCATCCCGGCGTCCGCCGGCAAGGCCTGGGTGCACCCGCTACGCTTCGCGGACCTCAAGACCCGGGGGCGCTACGTGGGGATCGCCCTCGGCGGCACGGGTCTGGTCTGCTCGGACGAATTCTACGTCTACGCCGGCGACCATGATCCCGCAGCGGCCGCCTTCACCCCCGAGCAGGCTGCGGACTTCTCCGTCTCCCGACCCCAGGTGGCCTTCGTGAAGCCGCGGCTGACGCTCACCAGCAACCTCGCCACGCCGCAGCCGCTGGTGCTGCTGGACGGGAGCGGCGAGAAACGGCCGGTGACCCTGCATCTGGAGGCCCCGCCGGGGGTGCAACTCCTCTCCGGCCAGGTCGGCGATACGGCGGTGACGCCTTCAGCGGCGGTGAACGCGGCCGAGACAACGGCGCAGGGCACACGCTACACGGTATCACTGCAGACGCCGGGGAAGTCGGCGTTCCCGTGGGGCAAGCTGTGGCTGCGGGCGGAGTTGCCGCCCGGGACCGAGACGAGCCTGCGCTGCCGGCTGGAGTGGAACGGGGGCCAATCGCAGGCGCTGACGGTCCCCGCCACGGTGATCGAGATCCCGCCGGCCCCGCAGTGCCGGCGCCTGATGATGGCACTGGGCTGGTGGCCCATGGCCGACACCGCGGCCTGGCCCGGCGACGGTCTGGCAGCTGC
>VGFB01000941.1 GCA_016869015.1 Armatimonadota bacterium | reverse complement strand
GGCGTGAGGGGGCGCTACTGATCTTCGACGCCCCGGAGGGCAGCGCGACAGCCCTGCGGGTACAGCCAAGGGAGGAGTGAGCATGGGAAACGCGGGACTGATGCCGGCGACGATCGTGCTCTTCGGTCTCATGACGGGCGTCGCGTGGGGTGCGGACCTGTACGTCTCGCCGGCCGGGGATGACAGCAGCCCCGGAACGATGGCGCAGCCGCTGGCGACGCTGGGAGGCGCGCGCGAGGCCGTGCGCGCCTTGCGGGAGGCGGACGGGGTTCGGGAGCGGCCGCTCGTTGTGCAACTGCGGGGCGGGACGTACCGACTGGACGGGACGGAGGTCTTCACCCCGCTGGACTCGGGAACGGCTCAGGCGCCGGTGGTGTACGAGGCCTTCCCCGGGGAGGAGCCCATCCTCAGCGGGGGGAGGCTGATCGACGGCTGGCGGCGGCAGAAGGGAGACCTCTGGGCCGCTGACGTGCCGTGGGCGCGCGACCTGCCGGAGCCGTTCACGCAGCTCTTCGTCAACGGGCAGCGTCGTCCGCGTGCCCGCACGCCCAACGAAGGCACCTACTTCTACTCGAAGCGACTGCACATGGACGGCCCCCCGGACGCCTTCCCCCAATGCCTCGGGCTGACGTTTCGGGAGGGCGATCTCGGGCCGTGGGCCGGCGCAGACGGCGCGGTGATCTGCCTGTTTCACAACTGGGTGAACTCATACAACCGCATCGGCGAGGCGGACTGGAACCGGCGTCGGGTGCGGTTCGCGCGGCCGGCCGGCATCTTCTTTCTCGGGCCCAGCGTGCGGTACTACATCGAGAACGTCCGGGAGGCCCTGGACGCGCCGGGCGAGTGGTACCTCGACCGGCAGGCGGGCATGGTGTACTACCTCCCGCCGCCCGGCGAGGACGTGACGACCGCGGAGGTCGTGGCCCCCGTCCTGGAGGGCCCGCTGGTGGAGCTGCGCGGCGAGCCGGCCCTGGGGTTGGCCGTGGAGCACCTCACCTTCCGAGGGCTGAGCTTCCGACACACGGAGGCGGACCTCTCCGCCGACTACCCGCACAGCGTGCAAGGGGCGCACACGCAGCGCGGCGCGCTGCGGGCGGTCGGCGCCCGCGAGTGCGCGATCCAGGGCTGCGAGTTCACGCAGCTGGGGGAGCACGCCGTCTCTCTGCGCGAGGGATGTCAGGCCAACACGATCGTCGGCTGCCACATTCACAACGTCGGCGGCGGGGGCGTGTACCTGTCGGAAGGCGGGCCGCCGACGACCGACGAGGGGTACCTGACAGCCCACAACGTCGTCGAGAGCAATCTCATCCACGACGGCGGGCACCTGTTCCGCGCAGGCTGTGGGGTGTTTCTGGGCGGTAGCGCGAGCTACAACCGGATCGTCCACAACGAGATCTGCGACCTGAGTTGGATCGGCGTGCACCTGGGCTGGAGCTGGACGGGTCGTGCGCCGGCCTACACGCACCACAACGAGGTGGCCTACAACCACATCCATCACCTCGGGAACGGCGTGCTGAACGACATCGGGGGCATCTACACGCTGGGCGTCTCCCCGGGCACCGTGCTGCACCACAACCTCATCCATGACATCACCCGCTTCCAGCGCGGCGAGGAAGGGTATGGGGGCTGGGGAATCTACCTCGACGCGGGGAGCTCAGAGATCGTCGTGGAGAACAACGTGGTCTACAACACGCGCGACGGGGGGCTGCACCTGCACTGCTTCGGGCATCCCTATGGCGACACCATCCGCAACAACGTGTTCGCCTACTCGGACGAGGGCCAGCTGATGCGCAACGCCGACCACGAGCCCGACGAGGGTCTGCACGCGACGCTGGAACGCAACCTCGTGTACAACGCCACCCCGCGGATGCTCTGGGGCAGCAACTGGGCTCCGGAGAGCAAGTTCGCCGCCGACCACAACTGTTACTGGAGCGAAGCCGGGGAGGCGCCGGACTTCGGAGGGAAGACCTTCGCCGAGTGGCAGGCGACCGGGCGAGACGCGCACTCGCAGGTCGCCGATCCGGGGTTCGTCGATCCTCAGGCGCGGGACTTCCGGCTGCGGCCGGACGCGCCGGCCCTCGCGTTTGGCTTTGAGCCCATCGACCTGAGTTCCGTGGGGCTGAAGGGCCCCGAGGCGCTGCGCCGAAAGGCCGCGGAGATCGCGCACCGGGCCTTCGAGGCCGCCCCGCCGCCCGACCCGGCGGTCGAGAGGCTCATCGCGCATGACTTCGAGGAGTACGAACCGGGGGAGATTCCGACCCACGCCTACGCGGGCGGCGCCACTGCCATTGCGGTGTCCGATGAGCAGCCCGCGGGAGGCGTCCGCTGCCTGCGTCTGGCCGACGGGGAGGCTGAGCGCATCTGGGAGCCGCACTGGCTCACGTGGCGGACGCCTCGAACGGGCAGCGTCCGGCTGGAGTGTTCTGTACGCAACGACGCGCAGCAGCCGATCTCGATGGACCTGGAGTTCCGCGACTGGCCGCGCCCGACGGGCGCGAAGTACGCCACGGGTCCTCATCTGCGGTTCCTGCCGGACGGGACGGTGCGGGCGGCGGACGGAGCGGAGTGGCGAGCCATCGGGCGCCTTGAGCCGGGGGAGTGGCTCGAGGTGCGGGTGGAGTTCGAGGAGGGGGAGGGGCGGCCCAAGACGTACACGGTTCGCCTGGGCGACGGTGAGCCGGTGGCCGGCCTGGCCTTCCGCAGCGAGGGCTTCCGCGAGTGCAACTGGATCGGCTTCGCCGGGATCGAGTCGACGCCCGGGATCTTCTACGTGGACGAGGTGACGATCGAGTAGGCGTCGT
>VGFB01000940.1 GCA_016869015.1 Armatimonadota bacterium | reverse complement strand
CGGGTAGTGGGCGTAGTATTGCGGCACCTCGTAGCTCATCGCGGTCCCCCGACTCAGTGTGGTAGGGCGTGCCAGAGCAGGCACAACCCCAGCGCGAGCGCCATGGCCCCACTGACCACCGACCCGCAACTGACGGTGAACCCCTGGCGCGGACGGCTGGGGCGCTCAGCGGCCGCGAGCAGCTCCCGCAGCGGCGACTCGGCGCCCGGTCCCGCGTGCGGCCCGAAGACGTCCGCCGGCTTGGGGAGGCTGAAGAGCCCGGCGGCCTGGTGTTGCGCCCGCCGGGTCATCAGGTCGCGGATCGCCACCGGCAGATCCCCGCCGCAGTCCGGGCCGAAGGGGAGAGGAACGCGCTTCACCGTCGCGCCCAGGTCCGGCGCTTGCCCCGCCTGCGAGGCCGCCTCGATCTCCCTTTCGATCGCCTCGCTCCAGCGGTGCATGAGCTTCCAGTAGGCCGCCGGCGAGAGGCGGTTCCCCGGGTCGACGACCGCCTGCGGCAGGTCGATCTTCACTTCCGCGTCCATCCGCGGCCCGGCGCCGCCGACCGTTCGGGTTGAGAAGCTCGTGCTCATCCTGAAGGAGCGCGCAGCAACGATCGGCCCCTCCTCAAGCCCCTCGTCATCCGGCGGCAGCAGCTCGCCCCTCGTGAGCCCGATGTCAGGGGGCACGTCAGCCTCCTCGGCGGCGCCCGCGTCCGTCGGGAGGGCCTCGATGGCGCGGGTGACAATCGACAGCGTTGCGCCGCAGCCCGGGCAGCGGGAGTCGCCGGCGGCCACCGGCCGGCTGCACTGGGGGCATGGACGCGTCGAGGGCGCGCTCATTCCAGGCTACCCGTTCTCCTTCCCCAGCGCCTTCCGCGCGATCGCCAGCCACCGGTTGATCCGCGCGACGAACTCCCGATTGTCCTTGTAGATCGGTGTGAGCCCCGACGTGTTCAGGCAGAACCGCCGTCCGTGCGCGTGCTCGGCGATGTGCCTCAGCTTCCGCTCCATCTGAGCGGGCGAATCGACCAGCACGTCATTCGGGTGGACGGCGATCACCAGGAAGACGGACTCGGGCAGATTCGCGACCGACTGCTCGAGGCTCGTCCAGGGGCTCACCTCGAGCGCGCCGAGCGACTTGATCTGCACCAGGAACCGCTGCAGCGGGGCCTGATCGCCGCACGAGTGCAGACCGCCGATTCCGCCGTGATGCCGCTCGATGTCCAGGTACCGGGGCAGCACCAACTCCTCGAAGAACCCCGGCGAGATGTACGGCACCGCCATCCAGTCATCGGCAATCCAGGTCGGCCCGACCTGCGTGCCCAGGTACGCGGCCTGCGCGTCATGCCAGCGGTTGCGCTCTTCAACCAGGAACATCTGGAGACCGTGGACGAACTCCGGCCGCTCGAAGCTGTCCAGCATGAGCTGTTCGTAGCCGCGCAGTTGTACCGCGAGGTCCAGACACGCCCGGTTCCAGCCCATGAACCCGATCGTCAGCCGTCCGTCGGCGAGCTCCACCAGGCGCTCGTACCACTCGCGCGCCCGGGGCATCCAGCCTGAGGTCTGGAAGTCCACCGGTCGCAGCAGCGAGAGGTCGGGTGTGCGCGTCAGAGGGTGGTCCTTGCGGATGCGGGGCACACCCTTCTCGTTGACCTGCACGTCCATGTCGAAGAACGTGTACTCGGGGTAGTGCCCCAACCACGCGGGCACGTGCAGGCCGATCGGCAGGTCATCATCGACGTTCTCGAACTTCCAGAGCCTCTGCCGCAGGTTCTGCTCCAGGTAGAAGAGCGGATCGGTGAAGTACCGCTCTGCGTGGAACTCGAACAGCACGGTCCAGGCAATCGGGTCCTCCATCTGCGCGTTGAGCACCGGCGGCGTCGTCTGGCTCCGCGCCCGGTTGCGGTCGCTGCTCGCCGCGTCGTGAACCCGGTCGATAAGGCCGCCCAAGCTATCGGCGCCAATGCCCGGCATGATGGCACGTACTCCCGAGAGAGGATGCTCGACGGCTCTGCGTCGGTGGGTTCGTCGTGGAGCGTGCTAAGGCCTGCCGGGGCCAAGTGATCGTATCGGTCGCGTCGGAGCATGCTGCAGTGTCCTGGACGACATATAATGACCATAATAAGAAATCTAAGATGATCTATTGACATATTATATTGAATATGCTTACAATAGATCGCAGATGCTCGTCCTTCACGCCTCAGGTTCAGCGCTCTCGGACCATCGGTGTTGATCGGGAGGTTGGCTCCAGCAACCATCGCATCCGGTCCCTCGCACCACTGCACACCCGACACCGCGATCACCCCTCCCCACCCGTCGATCTCCGACACCGCCGGTCACGGCGCGGAGCCTGGTCGAGCAGGCGCGAACGAAGGTCGACCTGGCGCCAGGGAGGGATGCCGCGGGAGAGACTGCGACACGATGTGCGGAAGGGCGACCGCGCCCGGGAGGCAGGCCGAGCCGTCGGCCGAATGCGAGGTTGGTGGTGCATCCACCCATGACAGGAGGAACGCAACGATGAGGCGAGTAGACCGGAAACCCAAGCCGGTTGACATTGCCGCTCTGCTGACGGAGGACAAGTGCTTCCTGCTGGCCGTCATCGACAGCCCAGTGAAGGCGTTCAACGCCTACAGCATCGATCTCGACGACGAGTCGTTGGAGGGGTTCCTGGCGGTGGCCCAGCGCGTCCGAGCGCAAGCCGCGGAGATGTTGGGCGAGGTGGCTCGCACGTGGATAGACGGCGACTGCAACGCCTGCAACAACTGCTGTGTCTGAGCGCAACGACCGGGTCCGCCGTCGGCTCGCCCGGCGGCGGACCCCC
>VGFB01000939.1 GCA_016869015.1 Armatimonadota bacterium | reverse complement strand
GGCGGGGGCGCGGCTGCGCCAGACGCGCACGGGGGGGGCGCTCCGACCGATGCCGACCGAGTCCGATGGCGCGTTCCGGGTGCCGTGGCGGCCCGAGAGGGCGTGGCGTGAAGGCGAGAACCGCGTGGGCTTCGCCGAGGCCTACCACGGCAGCCTGACCCGCGAGCAGATCGAGGGCAGGATCGTGTTCGTGGGCCAGACGGCCCCCGGCCTGCCCAACGCCGACATCATCAACTCGCCCTTCGGGCCCCGCTTCGGCCTCTTCTGTCAGGCCGACATCGCCCAGGGGGTCGTCGCCGGCGACTTCATCCGGCCGTGCCCGACAGGTCTGCATCTGGTCCTCCTGCTCCTCCTGGGCGCGATGCTGGGCCTCGTGATGTCCACGCTCCGCGTCTGGCCGATCGTGCTGAGCTCCCTGGGCCTGCTCCTCGTGGAGACGATGGCCGGCTTCGCTCTCTTCTCCGCCCGCGGGCTGCTGCTGGAGCTGGTGCCCTCCTACCTGACGGTGCTGCTGGCGCTGACCGGCTCCTTGGCCTTCGGGCTGGCGTACCGGGCCCGGGAGGCCCACCGCTGGGCCCAGGCGATGGAGGTGCTGCGCACCACCGGGCTTGACCCCGGTCGAGCCGCGGCGGCCGAGCGGACCGCCCATGCGGCCGAGACGCTGGGAATCACCGGATCGCTGGCCACGACACTCCAGGCCCCCGAGGCGGCGCCGCACACCGTTCTGGGCGTCCTCGCCGGAGCCCTGGGCGGCGAGCGTGCCTTCCTGCGCTTCGAGGGACAGGATGGGCGCCTGCGCTGGATCTCGGCAGACGGCGAGGAGCACGGGCGATCGACGCGCCCGCTTGCCGAGGCCCTGGTGACGCTTGAGGCCGAGCGCGGGCCGTCGCTCGTAGTTCCCGACCTCCGCCGCGAGCCGGCGCTGCGGGAGTTCGCGACCGTCGCGGGGTCGGCGCTGGTCCTGCGGCTGACCCTCGGCGAGCGCGCCCTGGGGACCGCGGTCTTGTGCGGCAAGCGTTCCACGGCCATCGCGCCCGGCCGTCGGTTCAGCCTGGATGATCTCCGGATCGCTCTGGCCCTGGCCCCGCAGGCCTCCCTGCTGCTGGACCACGCCCGCCTCCACCGGGGGCTCTACACCGCGCTGCGCGACTCCTGTGCGACACTCGCCTCCGCGATGAACGCCCGCGACGAGTACACCAGCGGCCACTCGGCCCGGGTCGCCTTCTACGCCGTCTTCCTGGCCCGGCGCCTGGGACAGCCTGACTGGTGCGTCGAGGCCGTGGAGCTGGGCGCCCTGCTTCACGACATCGGCAAGATCGGCATGGACGAGGTGATCCTGCAGGGCGCGAGCCGGCTCACCAACGAGGAGTTCGAGCGCGTCCGGCGTCATCCGTCGGACGGCGCCGGCATCTTCACCCACATGGCGGAGCTCCAGGCACTCCTGCCCGCAATCCGTCACCATCACGAGCGCTACGACGGACGCGGCTACCCGGACGGTCTCGCCGGCGAGAACATCGCCCTGCTGGCGCGGATCGTCGGGTTGGCGGATGCCTTCGATGCCATGACCTTCCGGCGCCCCTATCGCGACCGCGCCCTGACCTTCGATGAGGCCTGCGATGAGCTGACCCGCCACGCCGGATCGCAGTTCGATCCGGAGCTTACGCGCCTCTTCGTGCAGCAGGCTACGCCCGACATCATCGCGCGGGCCCGGGGCGAGGACCGCCGTCTGATGGCCGGCCTCGGTCTGCTCGATGCGGACGAGACAGGGACTGTCACCGCGCCTATCCCTGAAGAGTTTACGGAACCTTTGCCCGAATCGGAGCTCGATCTAGCGGCTCGCGCGGCGGGGGGGCGGTAAGAACGCGGTGTGAAGGGCAGCAGTTCGACCGGGAGGTTGGTCAGCCATGGTGCAGACAAGGCGCTCGTCCGGACTTACACTCGTTGAGGTCGTCGTGGTGCTGGCCGTTATCATCGCCCTCGTCGGCCTTCTGGTTCCGACGGTGTCCTACGCACGCCACCGGAGCCAGACGGCGCGGTGCGTGGCGAATCTCGAGCAGATCGCGGTCGCCACTCAGCTCTACTACAACGATCACCACGGGCCGCCCTTGGGGAGCTTGCCCGCCGCGCTCCAGGACTACGTGGACTCCTCCGGCATCTTCGTGTGCCCCAAGGACCGGGGGAGCACCGACAGCTACTCGGCCTTCTACGCCGCGCGGGGCGAGGCCACGAGCTCTCAGTACGTGGTGGGATGCCCGCGTCACGGCGACAACGACCGCGGCGCCGTCGCCTTGGGCAAGGGCCGATGCGAGGACGTGGTCGAGGCGACCGTGCAGCACAACGGGTCAGTCGTGGAGCCGGGCGAGGTGGTCACGGGCGGGGAGCTGACCTTCGCCGACGGCAGCAAGGTCACTGTGGCCGAGGGCGGACAGGTGGGGTTGCTGATGTCCTTCACCGATCAGGGCGCGTGCCATAGCGTGATCTTCGTGCCCAAGGGCTCGGCCAGCTTCCTGCGGTGCGAAGTGACCCCGGGCAGCCGGTTCGAGGTGGTGACTCCCGCCAGCATCGCGGGCGTCGAGGGCACGAAGTTTGACGTCATCACCGGCTGGGAATACGATGTGGCGGGCAACGTGCTGTACTCGACCGAAGTGCGGGTCTACGAGGGGAAGGTACGGGTCATCGACCGCCGCAGCGGGCACGACAAAGTCCTGCCGCCCGGCCAGTGCAAGAAGACGAAGACCCACGGCCGCGGGGCGCCCGACGACCCGGGCAAGGGCAACGGCAAGGGCAACGGCGGGGGTAATGG
>VGFB01000938.1 GCA_016869015.1 Armatimonadota bacterium | reverse complement strand
GACCGCCGGAGGACTGGCCGACGTCGGCCAGGTCCGGTTGTCGTCGGGCCCGCCGCCGCCGCCGCTGTAGAGCGCCTCAGCCGAGGCGCATGGAGCGAGGTCCGCCGTGACGCTGCGTGCTCTGGTCACAACCGTCGTGGCCCTCGTGGGGGTCGGTCTCATCGTCGGCGCAGCCCTCTACGTCCGCCGCGCGCCGTCGGGGCCGGGCCCGGAGGTCGCCGGCGGACCGGGCGAGGGAGACGCGAAGGCCTCCGCACCGGTGGTGGAAGTGGAGCAGTTCTCCCCCGAGCACCTCGAGGCCGGGCGGCCGGCCTGGAAGGTGAAGCTCTCGCACCTCGCGGTGGAGACGGGCGGGCAGACGATCACCGCCGGGCGGATGCAGGAGGGACTGATCTACGATCGCCAGGGCCGCCCGGCAGTGCGCGTCACCGCGAACACGGTGAAGTACGACACCGCCACCTACAACTTCGACGTCGAGGGCAATGTCCGCATTGTCTCACCCAAGGGCGCCGTCATCAGCACCAACAAGGTGCACTGGGACAACAAGAGCCGCACGCTCACCGCGCCGGGGCAGGTGATGCTGCGCACCCAGGACAAGGTGACCGTCATCACGGCGGGTCTGCGGCTTGACACCCCCACGCAGACGGTGCACTGCCCGAACCAGGTGCGCATGCGGACCGACCGCAGCGACGCGGTCGGCCGGAACCTGGAGTACAAGCTGGAGACGGGCGCCTTCACCCTGCGCGACCTGCAGATGGTCATCGACACGCAGGAAGCCCGGGAACGGACGGGACGGACCTGATGAGGCTGCACGGCGTGAGGGGAATGGGGGCCCGGCTGATCGTCGCTTCGGCGGCGCTCCTCCTGGCGCTGCTGGTGGTCGCCGTGTCGGGGCAACCGGCCGATCCGCCCGACACGAAGGCAGCCGAGGCCCCGGGGACCGCGCCTCCCGACGAGGGCAAGAAGGCCGACGAGCCCGTTCACATCGAGCACGCCGACCTGATGAGCTATGACCCGGGGAAGAACCTGTACTTCCTCTCCGGGAACGTGCACTTCCGCCACAAGGACACGCACCTGTACTGCGACAATGCCGAGTACAGCGAGGACGAGGACACCGCCCGCGCGACCGGCAACCTGAAGCTCACCCAACCCGAGACCACCGTGACCGGGGACCTCATCACCGCCGACTTCGACGAGGAGGTCGCCGACATCATCGGCAACGTCCGCCTCGTGACGCAGAAGAAGAAGCAGGAGGCCCCCGCTGAGGGCGAGGCCGCGCCCAAGGCCGACGAGAGGCCCGCCGACGAGGGCGAAGAGAAGGAAGGTCGCTGGGAGGAGCACAAGCAGAAGCTGACGACCGTGACCTGCCGGCAGATCCGCTACTGGTACGAGGAGGAGCGCGCCCTGGCGACCGGCAACGTCGTCGCCGAGCAGGAGGACAAGAAGGTCTACGGCGACGAGGCCGAGTATGTCGAAAAGGACGACCTGCTGACGATCAAGGGCAATCCCGTCCAGGCGATCATGGAGAACGGAAACCAGTTCACCTCGCCCTGGATCAAGGTCGAGGTCGAGGGCGAACGGTTCTGGACCGGCGGCTTCTCCGGCACCTTCAAGAAAGAGAAGAAGGACGAAGAGAAGCCCGCCGAGGGCCAACCCGCCCCTCCCGCCGAACCGCCCGAGCCCAGCCCCGACGCCCAACCCAAAGCGCCGTAGCCGTTCCCCGCTTGCCCGCAGCTCCGGCCGTCATCTCCGGCCGTACTCGTCGATTGCCTCCAGGTAGCACTCCACGCTCGCGATCGGCACGGTGTACGGGATGTGGTTGCCGACGGCGAAGAAGAAGCCGGGGCAGTCCCGGCCCAGGTCGGCGCAGCGCTTCACGTCGGCGCGGACGTCCGCGAGCGTGCCGAACTGCAGGATCCGCGAGTCGATGTTGCCGATGATGACGTGCGTCTGCCCGTACTTCCCGGCGATGTAGTCCAGGTTCGTCAGCGGCTCGAAGATGAACCCCTCGGCGCCCGCCTCGGCGAGGTCGTCGACGTACTCGTCGAAGTTGCCGTCCGAGCAGAACAGCACCTTGATCCCGGCCTCGCGGAGCGGGTCCCACAGCCGCTTGTGCCGCGGGAAGACATACCGGCGCATCCACTCGGGCCGGAACACGGTGCCCGACGCCCACACGATGTCATCATGGCACAGGAAGAGCGGCACCTCGGCCTCCACGTGCGCCTGGACTACCATCATGCTGATCTCGGTGAAGCCCTCGAGCACCCGATCGAAGCGTTCCGGATCATCCATCGCCGCCTGCATGAACAACTCCCAGCCGAAGGTGATGATCGGCCAGGTGAAGACGGTGTTGTAGAACCCGCCCGGGAAGACCGCCTCCGGGTAGGCGGCCTGGCCGTTCTCCCAGGCTTGCCGGACGCTGCGGGTCAACTCCTCCATCGTCGGCAGCTTCGTCGCGGCGGCCACGGGGTCGAAGCTCAGCACCTGCTCGACCGTCTCGAAGGCGTAGTGCGAGTGGAAGGGCGTCTCGGTCTCGTAGTACTTCGCCCGACCCATGTGGCTGCTCGGCAGCCCGAAGTCGTAGCCGAAGGTCGACCAGATGAAGTCGAAGTCCAGCGCCTTCGCCAGGGCCGGGCCGGCCTTCCCGCCGTCGGGTCCCTCGGGGTCGATCCCGGTGACCTTCATCGTGAACTGCCGGTGGCTGATGTACTCCGTGTGCGGGATGCGGTCAGGCATCTGCAGGTTGATCGCTTGCAGGCCGCGTTCGTAGCTCATGCTGTTCCCTCGCTGCGTGGTCGCGGATC
>VGFB01000937.1 GCA_016869015.1 Armatimonadota bacterium | reverse complement strand
GCCCTGGAGTTCGCCAGTTGCGACGATCTGGCCGGCCCGGCGCACGAGTACCGGGCGCATCTGCAGAAATCGCCGGTGCGCGACCTGGCGTTCCTGTCCGACGACGTGCCGCGAGTGACGTACCCGCTCCCCCCTGACGGACAGCAGCGTCGCTCATGGTTCTGGCTCACCAAGCTCTGCCACTTCGCGGCGGCCGACGGCCTGCGGCTCCGCACTCCTGACCGTCGCGCCTGGACCCTGTTCGCCTTCTACGACGACGAGGAGCAAGCTAGGGAGGCGCGCGCCAAGGGTCTCTTCGGTACGCTGGCTCTGAGCCTGGAGGATGCACTTTGGCACCCGCACTACGAGAGGCACGCGAACGCGACTCGTGGTGTGCTGGAGCGTGGGGAGCGCGTCCGGGAACTGGGCCATGAGCTGAAGCACGCGCTCAAGGATGTTGATGCGGTGGTGGGGACCCACGTGGAGTCGCTTCAGTCGTCGTCTTTGGGTCAGGTGAACCCGACGGGCGCACTTGAGGACACGCGTGCCAGGCTGGAGAAGCTCCACCACCTGACTGAGCGCTTCCTGGGCCGTCCCGAGGGGCGGTCGGAAGCCGTCCCGCTGCAGCCGCTCCTGCGCCGCTGTTGGCTCCCCTACTCCCCACCCGACTCCCCCTGGTGTCGAGCCCCCTACATCCGGGTGCATGTGCCGGTGGTGGAGCCCGCAAGCCTCATGGTCAAGGGGGACCCCGACCTGATCGAGGCCGTCGTCGATAACCTCGTGCGGAATGCCGTGGATGCCGTGGAGAAGACCCGCGCCCTCCGCGTCGGCGCTGCCGATGGGCTGACGGGCGAGATCAGCATCGAGGCGATCGTGGATGATGCCTCCGCCGAGCGGGCTTGCATCTACGTGCATGATACCGGCCTGGGCATCTCCCGCTACGTCGGCGCTCACATGGTACGACGTGATTTCTCCACCACAGGTGGCACAGGGCTCGGCATGAGCATCGGCTACTCATCCGCCGCTGCCACCAAGGGCTTGCTGAACATCGAGGAGACGGGCATGTACGTCGGAACCACCTTCGCCCTCCGGCTGCCGATCGCGCAATAGCCTGCCCTGCCCAGAGGTCTCCAAGGAGCGTGAGTGACATAGCCGACCACACGCTGAACCTGCTGATCGTGGACGACGACAAGGACCATGCCAAGCAGCTCGCGGCGGCTGCCCGCAAACTGCTGAAGAGCAGCGGCGAGTTGCCCAGGATCCGCACCGCGACCCGTGAACGTGAGCTGGCGAACGCGATGGCGGTTCTCGAGCCCGCGGCGCGCAACTACGCGCTCCTGGACCTGGATCTCGGTGAGTGGCTTGGGGGGACCGCCAAACGGGACGGGTGGACCATGCTCGCCTCCGTCCTCAACGCCTCCGAAGGGGCGCGCGTCGTCCTGTACACCACCCAGACCGATCCCGGCGACCTGGGGAGGGCACTGGAGCGCGGCGCCTACGACCTCGTCAGCCAGGACAACATCGACGATGCGCAGACGGGCATCCTCGCCGTCCTCGCGGGCTTCCTCGAGATCGAACGCCGGCTGCGTGAGGCCAAAGGGGAGCTTCCTGCGATCGGGCTCCGGGACCCGCTGGCTCAGCTGCTGCTGCAGGTGCGGACCGGGTTGTCCATCATCGGCCGGCACGGCCACATCTGGTGGCAGAATGAGATCAACAAGGTGATCAACGGGTGCGACGAACCGGAGGGGAGGCGCTGTTTCACCTGCCTGCATCCCTGGGAGTGCCGGGAGGCCCCGTGCCCGTGGTGCCCGACCTTCGAGGTCCTGCGCGTGCGTGAAGGCCGCCAGCGCGCGCTGATCCTGCCCCTGGGGCCTCGCGAGACCCCAGACACGATAGCGCTGCGCTGCATCGAGATGGCGAGCGAGCCCCTCAAGGTGGAGTTCGAGGAGGGAGGTTCGCCCGCTTGTGCCGGGGCCATCGAGTCGGTCATGGACCGCACCGCCGAGTGGGAGCGCCAGACTCCCATCCACCGCATCGTCGACCTGCTGATCGTGCTGGCGGGCCTTGCTGCGTCCGGCCGGGGCCCGGTACGCATCAACCTGCATGAGGTATCGGAGAGCGGGCTCGTGTGTCGCCCGATCGCCAGCTGCTGGACCTCGGTCTCGGAGGCGGAGGAACGGCCCCTGGAGTTCACGACAGACCTGCACCTGGAGGTGGTGGAGGCCTCACCCGGATGGAAGTCCGGGGTTGGCATTCTGGGTCCGTCCGCCAGCCTGCAGGGCCGGCAGGTCAGTTCGCTGGGAGGTACGTTGAGGTTCGATCTGGCCGGTCACCCGCAGGACACGGCCATACTGAGGGAATGGAGGCCCTTCGACCCGGCTAGCGCGCCCGGGGTGGTCGAAGACCTGGGGTGGTACGAAGGCGACGCCGACCAGACCTGGGCCTCGTGCCTGTGGACGGTAGGCGGGGGGGCGCCCGGCGAGGACGCCAGGGCGGTGCTGCTCGAGGTCCGTCAGACTGGGGGAGGCTGTCTCTCCGGATCATGTGGCAAGGACCCGAAGGCCTGCGACTGCACACTGTACCTGGAGCGCCTCGCACAGGAGGCCAAACTACTGCGGAAGGCTAGAGCTGAGAAGCGGCTACCAAAGTACTACCGCATGCCCGACCTGCGGGAGTGTCGCACCGAGACCGCACTGTGGGAGAAGGTGGCCTCTGAACTGAAACGACTCGCCAGTGACCTGGGCCTCAAGGCGAACGACATGTGGGGGCACTTCCGGCGCCTGGGGAAGGCCCCGGCGCCCGGAGGCAGTCTTGAGTGGGACCTG
>VGFB01000936.1 GCA_016869015.1 Armatimonadota bacterium | reverse complement strand
CTATTCACCCGTCGCCCCTTCGGGGCTTAGTTGGGGGGAGGGACCTCGGCGGTCCGTGGGTTTCACCCACGGCTATTCACCCGTCGCCCCTTCGGGGCTGACGGCCGTCACGGCTTCGTGAAGGGCGGATAGCCTCGACAGCCCCGCAAGGGGCGAACGATGGCTAGCCGTGGGCGAAGCCCACGGAACCCGGCACCCTCTTGTCCCCCAGCCCCGAAGGGGCGGCAGAACGCCTGCAATCACGAGTGACAGACACTAGTGTTCCCCGACGACCCGGCCGTCATCAACGCGCGGACTGACCTCGGGGCCCGAGGCGATGGGGTCGCCGATGATGCGGAGGCCCTGCAGCGCGGACTCGATCAGAGCTGCGGGATGGACTCCCGGGAAAGCAAGGTGCTCTACCTGCCCGACGGCGTCTACCGGGTCACGCGCACGCTCGTGGTGCGCTCGGCCATCGGCCCCTGGCTCTACGGGCAGTCGCGCGACGGCGTCATCATCCGCCTCGATGACAACACCCCGGACTGCACGTCGGTCTTGCGGACCCACCCGCGTGAGGAGGATCCGGGCTCAGCGGACTGGTTCATGCGCAACCTCCGGGACCTGACCGTTGATGTGGGCCGAAACCCCGAGACCGACGGGATCCGCTACTTCGCCACCAACACCGGCATCCTGCGCAACGTGCGCGTGGCGGGGCACGGCAAGCTCGGAATCAACGCCGGGTTCATGCAGATAAGCGGGCCGAACCTCATCCAGGACGTCGAGATTGGCGGGTTCGAGAAGGGAGTCCTCAGCCAGTGGGTCTGGGGGCAGACCCTATCGCGGGTGATGATCCGCAACTGCCGGGAGGTGGGGCTGGAAGTCTGCGCCAACTCGGTGGCCGTGGAGGACCTCACGGTCGAGAACGCGCCCCTGGCTGTGCTGAACACCTACCCCAACGACTGGACCTGGTGGGGTGGAGTGGTCGCGCTGCTGGGAGGGCGGTTCAGCGGCGGCAGCCCGGAGGGCCCGGCGATCCGCAACGCGAGCGTGCTCTACGCCCGGGACGTGCAGACACACGGGTTCGCCTCCGCCCTCTCCAGCACCACGCCGGGGGGCGACGTGAAGGGCCCGGACATCACCGAGTACCCCTCCCACGAGCCCCGGCGCCTGTTTGAGACCCCGGCCCCAGGGCCGCGGCTGGCCATCCAGCCGGAGCCGCAGACGCTCTGGGAGACGGACCTCACGCGGTGGGTGTGCGCCAACGATCACGGCGCCGTCCCTGGCGACAACCAGGACGACGCCGAGGCCTTTCAGCGGGCCATTGACGCCGCGGCCGCTGCAGGCGCGACGACGGTCTACTTCCGGGGGATATGCGGTAGCAACGGCGAATCTGTATTGTGGTTGTGGGCCTGTCAACCCACTGCAGCCAGCGTGCCGCGTAAGTACCTGGCACGGGCAACTCCAGGTGAATGAGGTGCTATGATTGACCGGCGGAGCTTCGTCGGGGCGGCAGCGTTGAGCGCCACCGCCCTCGCGACGGACGCCAGGGGCGACGGGGAGGTCGGACCGGCGGTTGGCAACGGAGGCAGACCAGTGTCGAACACACAGCCGTCAGCCGACAGGCTAGGAGGCAGGCGTATGGGCGTGCAGATCGATTTCCTCTGTCCCTTCACGGGCTTCAACAGCCTCACGTTCACCAACTGCTACGCCAGCGTGTACATGCACCTGGAGGGGATCGTCGGCATCGACGACTACGAGTGCGCCAGGAGGGAGGGCAGGCCCTGTGACGGCTGCGGCAACTGCAACAACTCGACGGCCAAGAAGCAGGAGGCCTACTACTTCATCCTGGACACACTGAGCGGCCGGTCGTCCGTGCGTCCGACCTTCGCGGACACGCCCGATGACACGGACAACGCGCCCGAGACGATCGACCTCCTGATGGGGATCACCGGGTACGGGTACCGCGTCGTGCAGGAGGGGGCGATCCAGGAGGCCAGGGCGTCCATCGACCGCGGCACGCCCGTGCTGGCGCGCATGAAAAACCCGGCCAACGGCGCCTTCCGCGTGCTCACCGGATACGAGGGCGACGCCCTGATCGCGCCGGACCCGGCCGGCGCCCAGGGCCAGCCCACCCAGCCGACGTGCGCGGATATTGCGCAGGTCATCATCGTGACCGGAAAGGTGCCGCCCCGGTTCTCTCTGCTGGACGGCCTGGAGCGCATCCGGACGGTCATGCTTCGCAACCGCGAGGCTCGTGTCTGGGAGCAGTGCCGGGAGCAGTTCGACTACTGGGACGGCGGGATGCAGGAACTGGACTTCGAGGAAATCCAGCGCCGCTTCCAGCGCATCTGCCAGATGGCGTGGTACAACTTCAACTGCCACAACTTCGCGGAGATCTTCCGTCAGCGCGTCTGGGAGCCGCTCAAGGACCCGCGCCTGGACGGCGTTTGCCGGCAGATCGACTTCAGCTACCACAACTCGCACACGCGCAACTGGCAGCTCATCGGCCTGTACGAGTGCCGGGACTGGTCCAGCCGGCGTTACCACGAACTCGAGTGGGGCTACTGCGAATGCGTGGTGCAGTGTCTCGAGAGGCTGCAGGAGTACGACGCCGAGGTGCTGGCGGCCGTGGAGCAGGCCATCGCCACCGTGGGTGGCGACGGCAGGCCCAGGTCGCGCCAGACGCCGCTTCAGCGGCAAGGCCGGCACCATGAGTAGCTGCGAGGTTCAGATGAACAGGAGCTTCTGCGCGGCGATTGAGGCTGCCCTGCAGGGCGCCGTCATCGGCGCCGAACTCGGGCTCAGGTACCAGAGCCTCGGCCGGGGTCTAG
>VGFB01000935.1 GCA_016869015.1 Armatimonadota bacterium | reverse complement strand
TACACGTTGCCGACGTCTCTCTCGTCGATGTTCAGCTTGTCCGCCATCCCCTCCGGAACGATGCACGAGTACTCGTCCCGCGGACCGAACCAGCGCCCGCCCCGCTTCAGGTACTTCTGCGGCCCCGTGACCGCCTGCTCCTCGGGCGACAGACCCACCATCGCCGTCGCCTGATACACCAGGTCCCCCCGCTCCACCGTCACGAACGACTGCTGGCCGATCCGCGCCCCGAAGTACCACGACCGCGGAGCCACCGGAATGCGCTCCGGCGGCGCCCCCTCCTTCTCGACCGCTTCCTGGTTGAGAATCTGCCCCCCATACTCGTTCCGCATGATCGCCGTCGTCGGCTCGCCGATCGGGCTCCATGTCTTGTCGCGGATCAGGATGCCGTTGTACGGCGCTTCCTTCGGCAGCTTGATCTGGTTCGGCCGCATCCCCTGGACCACCGACGTGCAGGACAACACGGTGAACGTCAACAGAATCAGCGTCAGACAGGTCAGCACCGTCCGCGTCTTGCGCCGCCGCATGTTCGAGACGCCCAGGCTGAACGCCGCGGCCGAGGCGCTCAGACGCCCCACATCGGCCGTGTGAATGCCCGTCTGCTCGTACTTCACCTCCTTCATCTGCTCCTCGAACTTCCGCACGATGATGGAGATGACGATGACGCTCAGCGCCAGGATGATGAAGGCCAGCAGGATGACCGTCGGCGTGAAGGTGATCGCGAACGCCGGATGCACCAGCGCGAGGAGCACGAAGATCCCCGTGAAGATCGCGAACACCCCGATGATCTGCCACTTGATGTCCGGCGACGCGATGAACAGCCGCTCCGCGAAGAACGCGAACGGCATCAGCAGAAACAGGTAGAAGATGACGCCCTTGATCACGTCGTCGGCCGTCTTGCGCGTGTCCGGATAGGCCCGCGACTCGAAGCTCCACGCCTGCCGCGCGGAGACCATGAACCGGTCGTACTCCTTCGCCCGCCAGAACTGCGCCGCGTCCTTGAGATGGTCGTAGGCCGCCGTATGCGCGTCCTGAATGCGCTTGTTCTCGATCCCGTGCTGCACCAGTGTCTTGATCCGGTTCTCGTCCAGCCGCCACATGTCCAGCGCCACCCGATACGGGGTCGCGTACATCGAGGGGTGCCGTTCGATCAGATACCCCTCGCCCTCCGGCTCCTCGTCGTTCGGGTTCACCAGCACGAAGCGCAGGCCCAGCACGCTCGCCCCCATCGCCACCTTCACGTACGTCCCCGGACTCCCGTACACGACCGCCACGGGCTCATAGGACGACGTGAACGCCTGGGGCGGCATCGGCAGCACGTAGCCGAACTCATACGGCGCCGCGTCCGTGGCCGCGTCGAACACGTACAGCTCCCGCAGCAGCTCGAAGAACCGCTGGTCGACCATGTCGAAGATCGCCATCGGTTCGCAGCGGAACAGGACGGCGGCGACCGGCTTGATGTCCTGATCCATCGCGATCGTGGTGGGGTACTTGTCCCCACCGTTGACCCCCATGTCCGGGGCCATGATCACGCGGCCGTCCTCGGGGTCGAGCTTGTAGCACTGTATCGAGATCTGCCCGCCGCACGCCCGCACGTTCGGCAGGCCCAGCATGTGGATGCGCCCGCCCTCGCGGAAGATGTCCCGCTCCAGCTTCCGGGAACCCTCCTCCCGCGCCTCCTGCTCCTCGGCCGTGTACTCGATGGGCGTGGAGATGTCGAAGATCTCCGCGCGCACGCCCATCCCCGTCTTCTGGTTGTAGGGCGTGCGGGCGACGGCGATGGCGTCCTCCACCGGGTCGTCCGGGAAGGTGCTGACCTCGGGCTTGAACCGAACGACGCGCCCCTTCACCTCGACGAAGTTGTCGTCGAGCCGCAAGTCGTAGAAGTTGTCCGGCTCGGAGATCGACACCAGGTCGCACAGCAGGCACGCCAGGAACTCCGTCTGCCGCGCGATCGACTCCGTGTTCACGTACTCGGGCAGGTCCAGCGGCGTGTCGATCTGCGGGCGCGAGTCATCCACCGTCGCGAAGGCGATGCCGGGGATGCCCGACAGCGTGGCGACCTCGCTGGCCAGCGCCAGCTTGCCCGCCATGTACACCGACCAGCTCTTGCCCTGAATCGCGTTGATGCCGTCGACGAGGCGGGTCGTCGGGTCGATGCCCAGGGCCTCCCCGATCAGGTCGCCGTACTCCCGGGCCTTCTTCCCGATGTCGCTGAACTTCCACTGGATCGCTTCGGAGTAGTTGTAGAAGTACCCCTTGTAGAAGATGCCGAACGTCTCGTTGTGGCTCGACAGATCGATGCTGACCCACAGCTGGATGTTCTCGCTGGACAGATCGAGCTGATCGGTGACCGAGTCGATGGCATCCTTGGCCTTCTGCAGCGCCGCCCGCTTCTCGGCCAGGCTGGCCTCGCGCCGGCTGCCGTCCTTCTTGGCCTCCGCGATCCCATCGCGGGCCGCCCCGATGGCGCCCTCGGCGTCGGCGCGCATCTTCTTGAACAGCTCGATGTAGCTCAGGCGGTCCTGCTGTTCCGCCTTGCTGAGCTGCCGTTCGGGCTGGATGCCCTCGTTCGGGTCCTCCTCGGCCGCCCGATCAATCGTGCGCTCCAGCTTCCACATGTTGCGGCCGGCGTGCTTGAGCGCCTTCTCGAGCCGCCCGAGCGCCTTGACCCGCTCGGTTGCGATCTGGTCCGGCGTCTTGCGCTCCTCCTGCTCCTTCTTCTGCGCCGCGTAGTCGGGCTCCGGCTCTTCCTCCCAGACGCGGTCGGCCGCCTCCTGGATGGTGCGCCGGGAGTCGTCCACGAGCTCGCA
>VGFB01000934.1 GCA_016869015.1 Armatimonadota bacterium | reverse complement strand
TCCGGCCCCCGGGTTCTCGCGCCACACCGACCAACCGGGGGGCGCGTCCTGAGCCACCCACTCCGGTCCGGCGGGATTGGCGCCGCCTTCGGTCTGCTCGAAGCCCGGGTTCGGCACGAGGTTGGGCCGGGCGTCGAAGTCCCCGCGCTGGGCCCGCAGCAGGAGGTTCAGGGGGGAATCGGGATCGCGAGCGGACACCTCCGCGACCAGGGCGTCCAGCCCGCCGCCCTCGTCCGCCGCGAGCCGCTGGAGACCCCGCAGGATCGCGCCATCGATCTCCGCCCGCCACTCGGCCTGGACGCCTTCGCGGCCGGCGTACTCATCGTACCAGCCCGTGCTGAGATCGTCCTGCGTCACGCTGCGGCGGAAGGCGTTGTCGCGCTCGCGGCTGATGCGCAGCAGCGTCGTCAGGTGGCGTTCCACCTCGGCCGGGTCGCGAGACGCCTCGAGCGCCTGCGCCGTCAGCCAGCCCCGGATGAACAGCGCCGGGTACTCGAAGCACCGGCGGAGGTAGGCGACGCGAGCGGCGATGACGCCCTCCGGCGCCAGCCGGGCCGCCGCACGCAGGCGCGATTCGAGGCGATCCAGGCCGTCGAGGGTGTAGATCTCGCACTGCTGCCGCGCGCTTCCGATCCCGGCGAACCACCGGCCGGTCCGAGGCGTCAGCCAGGCCTGCTCCAGCTCCCCGTAGAAGGCCGCCACCTCCGCCGCGGCCGGCCCGTAGAGCCCCTCGAAGAACTCACGCAGCAGTTGGTCCTCGTCGAGGCCGGTATCCCACATCATCCGCGCCTGCAGGTAGATCATCGGGCCGTAGTTGGACCAGTACGGGTAGGCCTCGGTGTGCATGGCGGTGAGGCCGATGCGCCGCGAGTGCCGCAGGTCCTGGGCCAACAGGTGCGGGTAGTACCGCGGCGCAAGCGCGCCCAACCCGCTGTAGTCGTACTTGCCCATCTGCCCGCACTTCGCCTGCCATTCCCGCCAGAAGCGGTAGTCCTGCTCCCGATAGCGAGGGTCGAAGTACTGGGACGTGTCCTGGGTGATGTTCACGAAGACGTTCGGTTCGAGGGTCGCGATGGTGGTCGGCGGCGGCTCCACGCCCCAGTAGGCAAAGCAGCCGAGGAAGCGGTTCGGATGGCGCTCTCCGACGCCCTGCGCCACGGCGTTCACGAAGGCGTAGTAGCGTTCCGAGTGGGTCCGCTTGCCCCGAAACTCGACAGGCACATCCAACGCCCGGCACAGCTCGCACTCGCACCAGGTGTCGTTGTCGTTGATGCTCAGCGAGTAGCTGTGGGCCTGAGGGTTCTCGTCGAAGTAGCGGGTGATCTCCTGCACCGCCAGCTCGACCGTGCGCGGGTTGGCGGTGCAGGGCTGCCAGGGGGGCTGTGCATCGGATGTCGGCCGGGCCCGCTCGCCGCCGAGGACCGGGAAGATCCCCGGGTCGCTCGCGGCGAACTTCGAGGGCGGGAAGAGCGCATACAGATTGTGGCTGAAACCGGCCTGGAAGGGCACGGCCGGATCGTGGGGCGAGAGGCGCAGATGGACCCGCCAGGCGGCCTGAGCCGGCCCGTCGAGGCCGCTGAACAGCCGGCAGTCGAAGTCGGGCTCATGCGTGCGGTCGCAGTCGGGGACCCGGATCGTGTCCCGTTGCGGAAGGGCCTCGAACAGCTCGGAGGGCATGAACCAGCGCGCTCCGAGGTCATCCTGCAAGAACCCACACACCCCGTTGAGCGTCCCGGTTGCGGTGCGGCCGGCGATGGCCAGCACGTCGCCCTTGGCGCGGACGACGTATCCATCATACGGGAGGGCCTCCAGCCGGGCGGCGTCAAGGACCGGCCTCGCCGCCTCACCGAGCAACACGCGCGGCCCCGCCTCCGCCGACTCCTGGATCGGTAGCTGCGCCCCCGAGATGCGGGCCACGACGCGGACGAACTCGGCCGCCGCCGTTCCGTCCGGGTCGGCGCGGCACACGACCGTGGCGCGAGCGATGCCACCCTCGACCAACAGCACCTCCCCGCCGGCCCAACTGCCGACCACGACGGCCGCAATCACGGCCGCGAGGACGCGGGTCGCGCGCATGGTCATCCCCCTTCCGGTGCTTGGGGACCGCCGGCCCTACTTGCCCATCGCCCGCAGGTTCTGCAGGCAGCGGTCGATGCACTCGAGCGGCGGGTGAGCGTAGCTCTCCTGTTCGACGATGTACCACTCGGTGTCGCCGACGGTCTCGCAGAGCTCGAAGATGCGGGCCCACGGCACGTCGCCCTCGCCCACCAGAGCGTTGGGCTTCGTGGCTGAGAACTCCTTACAGTGGATGGTGATGGCCCGATGCGGGTAGCGCTCGAGGAAGGTCGGCGCCGGGGCCCCGGCATGCATGGCGTTCCCGGTGTCGAACTGCATGATCACGTCCTGGGCCGTGCCGCCGAAGAAGACGTCCCACGGGAGCTGTCCGTCCAGCGGCTGAAACTCGATGCTGTGGTTGTGGTAGCCGGTCCGCATCCCGTGAGGCTTCAGCTGCTGCGCGACCTCGTTGAAGGCGTCGGCGGCGCGCTTCCAGCCGTCCAGGCTTCCGGTGAACTCCCCCCCCAGACCGGGCACGATCGGGTACGGGTTGCCGATGGCCTGGTGGAAGTCGATGCTCCGCTGCAGCTCGTCGCCCTGCAGGCTGCCGAGGCCGACATGAGCGCCGCAGACCTTCAGCCCGTTGTCGTCAAGCATCTGGCGGAGGGCTTCGGCGGAGTGGCCATAGTAGCCCGCGAACTCCACGGCCTCGTAGCCCATCTTCGCGATGGCCGCCAGGACGCCGGGGAGGTCCTTCGC
>VGFB01000933.1 GCA_016869015.1 Armatimonadota bacterium | reverse complement strand
ATCGCCAGTGCGCCGGGCTCGGGCTCCGCCAGCTCGGAGGTGCAGTCCGCCGTGAGCTGCAGCCTCTCCCAGCCCTCGGCGAATCCATCTGGGCTGCGCAGCTCGAACTGGCCGTTCCCCACGAGCGACCCCTGGGCCGCGCCGAAGGAGCCTCCGAGGCCGGCCGACAGGATCGCCACCAGCAGGACTGCGGGGATGCGGCGGGACACGTGGGACGGCGGGCCGACCGAGTCCCGCCCGGGGCCGACGGCGGAGGAGTTCGTCATTGGGATGGCTCGATGGCCAGTTGGATGTCGAAGTCAGGATCGACGTGCACCTCGGCCAGCCGCCGCCAGGGCAGCTCGATACGGGTCTCCTCCAGCTCGCAGAGCATCAACCCGCTGAGGTTGGCGTCGCGGCCGATGGCCACCGCCTGTCGGCCCAGGAAGTGCTCGATGTAGAACTCGCCCGCCGCGCGGCTCAGTTCGGTCCGGACGTACTCCTCCGCGCTGTCGGCGATGGCGGTCAGGCTGACCGGCGAGTCGGCGATCAAGTCGGACAGGTACCTGGCGGCGCGGCGGCGCAGGCGCGTCTGGTAGAGGTAGTCCTCGACGAACCGGCTGAAGAGGGTGCCAATGTGCGCCCGCTCGCTGTCGATGAGCGAGTCCAGGAGCTCCAGGTAGCGCATCGGCCGCAGGTCCCCCACCGCCCGGGCCAGATCGAAGGCCGCCTTGTCTTGCAGCCCGATCCGGCGCAGACACGCCTGCGCCAGGGCCAGCCCGGTCGTGGCGCCCACGGACTCCCTGGCCGCGAAGCCGCCGAGGCGCGTGAGATCGACCTTCACCTCGTGGAGCGCCTGCATCAGGGCCTCGTCGGCGGCGCCCGGAAAGGCCGCGTCGGCCAGCGCAGCGAGGCGATCCGAGGCGACCCAACCGCTCAGGTCGATGGCGAACTGATGGAGCGCGTGCTTGCGCGCGTGGAACCCCGGCGTGCCCGGTCGGGAGTCCTCGGCATGCGGGCCGACGGGGGTGTTGACATACAGGCAGATGTCGGCGTCGGAGGGGTCGTCGACCTCGGAGGCCCCCAACGCCACGATCTGCGCTCGAACGGCGTCCGCGGTCGAGCGGCCGGCCGGTCCGTTCCCGTCGGGCGACGACGAGTAGACGGCGGCGATCGCCGGCTGCGTCGACATGTGAGCGTGGATGAAGCGCACGAGCAGCACGGCGATGCCCTGGCTGATGCCGTCCACCAGGAGCACCGAGTCGGACAGGCCTCGGGTCGCGACCGACGAGAGGAGGTCCTCGGCTTCCATGAGGTGGGGGCCCTCGGCGGCCGGGCTCTCGTGACCGACGAGCAGCACGTCGATGACCGCGTCTCCCACCAGCTCGACCGCGCGGAGGTTCGTGTTGAGGTTCCGGCGGCGCATCTCGTGGTAGCGGCCCCAGAAATCGGGCGAGACCTGGGTGCGCAGATGCGCCAGCGCGTCGCTCTCCGGGTCGGCATCCTGGCTCTCGCCGGCCACGTACCCGGCCACGGCCCGCGCCTCGCCCACGTCGCGCCCGACCAGAGGCATCCCCTCGGGCGCCGGAATCGTGGCCAGCGCGTGGACCGCGCAGTCGGGCCTCCGGCGGCGGAGTTCGCCCAGGGCCTCCAGGCGCTGCAGCGCCGTCTCCGGACGGACGTACGGCTGTCGCGAGGCGACGTGCCCGCCGTAGGCCCACATGTCGAGGGACACCAGAATCGTGTCGACCTCCGCGGCGATTCCCAGCAACCACTGGATCAGCGCCTCGGGGTCGCCCGGCGTGTCGAAGCGGCCGAGCATCTCGGTCGGGGGCATCGTCACGTCGTAGTCGACGAGCCGCGCCAGGCTGCGGGCCGCCTTCGTGAAGATCGGCCGGTCGTCCTGAGGGATCAGCGCGACGCGGTGCTGGCGGTGTCGGAGGGACACTGGCGCGCCTCCTCGGTTCGTGGCAGGGAGTTGCTTCGGCGGCTGCGTGGGCCCGCTGGCCGTCAATCGCCGAAGATGGAGCGCCGCTTCGCCAAGGAGGGCTCGGGCGCGCGGCCCAGCGCCTCCTCGCGCGCAGCCAGGGCCAGGGCCCAGAGCGGCTGATGTCCGACCAGCGGGATCGCCCGCCGCGCGATCGCCCACGACCCGTCGGCCCCGCGAAGCCACTCGACCAGCCGGCTCGCCGACAGGACGTGAACGGTCGTCATCGGCAGCGAACCCGCGACGGTGGACCGCACGTGCAGCCCCGGCCCATCGAGGGGGTCAAGGACCACAATCGCCGTCGGCGGAAACGCCGGCTTCCCCCTCCGACCTTCCAGGACCCCGGCAAGTTCCCTGAGCGCCGGGGCCTCCGCCTCTCGCAGCTCTCGCGCCGACCACTGAGCGAGCCACAGACTTCCCGCAACGGTCGCCGCCGGCTCGCAGAGCACCCGCCGCCCCACCTTGCGCAGCGCAAGGGCGCCCGCCCGCTCCAGCCGGCGCACGTACTCGTAGACCGGCTGATAGGACAGCGGCAGCTCCCGGCAGATGTCGGTGACCGTCATCGGCTCGCCGAACCGACGCTTGAGCGCTCCGACGATCTCCAGTGCCGGCTCAAACTGCACCCGACCCTCCGGCGCCCGCTGAGCTACGCCCCGAACTTGTGCGCGATCCCGAGGAGATTGGTGATGATCGGCATGATGTTCGCGCCCCGGATGCGCCCGAGGTTGCCGCGCGAGCACGGACGCTCGCCGAACGCCTGCACCTCATCGATGCGCACACCGTGCCCGGCGATTAGGATGGGGAGCGGATCGCCCGAATGGTCCTTCACGGTGACGGGCGTCGAGTGGTCC
>VGFB01000932.1 GCA_016869015.1 Armatimonadota bacterium | reverse complement strand
AGCCCACGAGTCCGTACTGCGCATAGCAGGTCGCGGACAGCTCCACACCCCTCCGGTCCAGGTACTCGCCAGCGGGGCGCTCGAAGTCCTCCAGCACCACATCCCCCGGGTCCGTCGACGGTTCGCCGGTCAGGCGCCGGACGGCCCGCAGGTCGTCGAGGCCGCAGGTCACGGTCGTCTGCGCCGGGATCCCGTTGTAGTACAGGTTCACGTTCATCACGTGGCTGTAGTCGATCGTGTCCTCGGGCCCGCGGGGCAGCTCCACGTACTTCCAGCCGGCGAAGTCGACCTTCACGTAGTGGTCCTTGTAGGCCCTGACGCCCTCGCTGACCTCGTCGAAGAGCTGCACCTTCAGCAGCTCGCCCTTCCCGTCCCCGCGCACCCACAGGCCGAGCCCCTCGTGCGCGCTCAGATCCAGCGGTGAGCGCAGGCGCTTGTAGCGCACCGCCCACCCGTCGCCGGTCTCGCGCGTGCTGACGGCCGTGTACTCTCCGAAGGCCTTGCCGACGGGCGCCTCGCCCTCGACGCGGGCAAAGGACTGGATGACGCCCTGCAGCGTGCCGCTCGCCGAGTTGTGGCTGCGCAGCTGGCAGTTCACCGGCAGGTTCAGCGCGAGGATCCCCGCGGCGACGCGGTCATCGTAGACGACGTTGACGACCCCGGCCCCCTTCGCCCAGGGCTTCAGCAGCACGCGGGCCGCCTGCACCTCCGTCGCCCCTTCCGGCTTCAGGGAGACCAGTTCGAAAGCCACATGCGACGGGTGCTGCGCCACCTGGAACACCGCTTCCGCCTCGCCCTGACCGAACCGCACCGTCAGGCGGTCGCCCTGCAGTCCGACTCCGGTGGCAGCGACCTCGCCCTCGGGAAGCCGCACCCACATGACCGGCTCCCGCCCGCCATCGGCGAGCAGCTCTTGCTCCCCGGCGCGCAGCCGGAAGGACTTCCAGCGGCCCGCATCATCGAGCACCAGATCGACGTACTCCGTGCTGAGCCGCACGTCGGCAACACCCGGACAGCACGCCAGTGTGGCAGCCAACGCAAGCATCAAGAGCCTCCTCACAGCCCCCGTATCATGTAGGCCTGCAGCAGTCCGGTCTCGTCGGAGTTGAAGAACCCCAGCTTCCCGTCCGGGGAGAGGAACGGGTGGATGTGGGCGCCCTTCTCGCAGGTGGACTTCGGGCTCAGCAGGTATCGCCAGTTGCGCATGGCGTCCTGGCCTGGTTCTCCGAGCTCCCCCATCTGGATGCTCGCCTGCAGGTTGAGCGGCCCGGCGTCTGAGATCAGGCGTGCTCCCGCGATGTCCGTCTGGAAGTGGTAGAAGTGCGGGCTCGGGAAGTCCCGCGACAGGTCGTTGCGCACGCCGCCGGGGGTGTTGATCCCCACGTGGTCGGCGAAGGGCGCCGGGAGCCCCTCGATGAGCTGCGCCTCGGGCGGCTGGCGGGTGCCGGTGCTGGTGATCGCCCAGGCTGTCCGCCCGCGCCAGCATTGGTGCCCCTGGCAGGCCTCGTTCCCGTCGCGGCCCCAGGGGAGGTTGCGGAAGTTGGTGCCGTCATCGCGGATGAGGTGGATGTCCGCACCGACGCCCCCTACCAGCCGCGTTACCGAGCCCCGCGCGTCGGTGGTGTTGTCGTGGTTCTCCTGGATGAGGATGTCGTGGCTCTGCTCGGGGTCCAGGGAGCGCGAGTACTGCGGGTGCATGTTGCACCAGCTCGGCCCGTGGATGATCAGGTTCACAGTTGCGGCTGCCAGGTCGAAGACCATCAGGCCCCACGGTGCGTTCTCGGTGTTGCCGTCGCCGAGGTAGCAGGAGATCGCCATCCGCCGCCCGTCCGAGGAGATCGTGGAGAGCGGGTAGATGTGGCTCGGCCGGAAGCTCGTCCCCGGCAGCGGCCCGTCCACGACGATCAGCGCCTCCCGACCCGTGCCGTCCAGCCTCACCCGTTTGAGCGTCAGTCGCCCCTCGTTGATTCGCGTCTCGTTGTGGAAGTAGTAGCAGTACTGCCCCTCCGGGTCCACCGACGCCCCCGTCACTCCCACCTCCTCCGTCAGCGGGCTCAGCGCGCCCTGGTCCTCCAAGTCGCAGAGCAGGTACTGGTGTTTCGGGTCGCTCTGGCTGCCCCCGTGGGCGCTCGCCGAGCGGTGGAGCACGAGCCGCTTGGAGTCGGGGGTGAAGACCTGAGCCTCCATGTACAGGTGCGAGCTTGGCACGTCGGGCTCGGTGGTCAGCTGGACGACCTCGAGACCCTCGGGCGAGCGCTCATCCAGCAGATCGGGTCGGGGCTTCATGGTCATCTCCTGGGGTACGGTCACTGGTTGCGCGCTGCCTCGGCCGGCCAGCAGGCCGGCGCCTGCCCCGAGGCCGACCTCTCGCAGGAACCGCCGTCTCGAGCGTAGCATCGTCGTCCCTCCTTCGCACCGCGCCGTTCCCTGGAGCGCGGACGCGTCCGCGCTCCCAGGGAACGGCTCGTGTGTTCGCCCATGGACGGACGAGGTCGAGGCTGCGGGCCCTTGAGCAGTCCCCGACAACCATCCCCTCTCGGCCCTTGGGCGGCGCGCCGGGGCTACCCATCTTTGAGCCGCTTGAACGTCTGCGTCCAGACCGGGGCTCCGGGCCCGCCGAAGGCCGCCTCTCTGGACATGGTCAGGGTGTCGCCGGAAACGTCGAAGGTCACGATGTTGTCCTGCAACTGACCGGGAACGGCACCGATGGTCAGCTGATTGCCCTTCACCTTGTACCAGGTGGGACTTGCCACGCCCGACTGCTCCAACGTGGCCTTACCATCGGCGAGGAACTCAACAGTGGTGGTTCCGGCGTCATC
>VGFB01000931.1 GCA_016869015.1 Armatimonadota bacterium | reverse complement strand
CCAACGGCGTTTCGACCTGGCAGCTCCGGATCAGCGGCAACGCGCACCTCATCATGCCGTACCACATCCGGATGGACGAGGCGCAGGAGCGCGCGCGCGGCGCCTCCAAGATCGGCACCACGCAGCGAGGCATCGGCCCCGCCTACTGCGACAAGACCGCGCGCCTGCCCCATAGCATCCGGGCCTGGGACCTGCTCGACTCGCAGCGGCTGACCGAGCGCGCCGCCGCCCAGCTCGAGCTGAAGAACCGCTGCTTCACCCACCTCCTCGACGCTGAGCCGATGACCCTCGAGGAGGTCGTCGAGCCAATCCTGGCGGTCGCGCCACGCCTGACCGACCGCATCGTCGACGGCCGAACGGTGCTGTATGAGCGGCTCGACGCGGGCGCGAGTGTGCTGTTCGAGGGCGCGCAGGGCACCTTCCTGGACCTGAACCACGGCACGTACCCGTATGTCACGTCTTCCCACCCGATCGCGGCCGAAGCGTGCGTCAGTGCCGGCCTGGGCCCCGGCGCCATCGACCGTGTCATCGGCGTCGCGAAGGCCTACACGACGCGCGTGGGGGCCGGCGTCTTCGTGACCGAGCAGGACAACGAGTACGGGAACACGATCCGCGAGCGCGGTCACGAGTACGGAACGACAACCGGTCGGCCTCGGCGCTGCGGCTGGCTGGACTGCGTGGTGCTCCGCACGGCCGCCCGCATCAACGGTGCGCACGCGATTGCGCTCACGCTGCTGGATGTGCTGGACGCCTTCGACACAGTGCCCGTCTGCGTGGCGTACGAGCTCGACGGACGGACGCTCGAGTACGTTCCGAGCAACCAGGACGACCTCGTGCGGTGTCGTCCGGTCTACGAGGAGTTGCCCGGCTGGCAACAGCCCATCGGCGGCTGCCGTACGTGGGACGACCTGCCGGCCGCGGCGCGCGCCTACGTGGAGCGCCTGGGGCAGCTGGCGGGTACGCCCGTCGGCCTGGTCGGAGTGGGCGCCGATCGCGAGCAGACCATCATCCTCCCCGCGCTGGGCTGACTGCCGCGGGCGGGCAGGACGCTCGCACATCAGGAACGAACCAACGCGAGCCCGGGATCACTCCCGGGCTCGACCTTTGATCGGAGGGCCGCTCGATGGCGACGCTGGAGATCCGGGGGGCCACGCTCCTGACCATGGTGGAAGGGGCGGACCCCGTCGAGGACGGGCTGATCGCGGCTCGCGACGGCCGGATCGTGTACGCCGGCCCGGCGGGCGGCCACCACGGCGAGGCGCAACCCGACGAGACGCTGGAGGCCCGCGGCTGCGTCGCCCTGCCCGGTCTCGTGAACGCCCACACCCACTGCGCCATGACGCTCCTGCGGGGCTTCGCGGACGACATGCAGCTGAAGCCCTGGCTGGAGGAGATGATCTGGCCCACCGAGGCCAGGCTGACCGCCGAGGACGTGTACTGGGGCGCGATGCTCGGCTCCGTCGAGATGCTCCGTGCCGGGGTCACCTGCTTCAGCGACATGTACCATTTTGCCGAGGCCGGAACCCGAGCCGCTGTGGAGGCCGGGATCCGCGTGTGCCCCTCCGGGGTGTTGCTCGGCTTCCTGGACACCGCCGATGAGATGCTGGAGCGGGCCTTGGAGTTCACCGCGCGGTTGGCTGCCGAGGGGCATCCGCGCGTCCATCCGATGCTGGGGCCTCACGCGCCCTACACCTGCCCCGACCGGCTGCTGAGACGGGTCGCCGACGGGGCGGCGGCCCAGGGCATCCCCATCCACATCCACCTCGCCGAGACGCGCCAGGAGGTGGACGAGTCCCTCGCGGCTCACGGCGAGACGCCGGTGGCGCACCTGGAGCGGATCGGGCTGCTGGAGACGCCGGTGAACGCGGCGCACTGCGTGTGGCTGACCGACCGGGATATCGAGATCCTGGCCGAGAGACACGTGGGCGTCGTGCACTGCCCGGGGAGCAACATGAAGCTCGCCTCGGGGGTCTGCCCCGTCCCGAAGCTGCTCGGCCGCGGCGTGGTGGTGGGTCTGGGAACGGACGGCGCGGCCTCGAACAACAACCTGGACCTGCTCGAGGAAGCACGGCTGGCGGCGCTGGTCCACAAGCTCCACGACCTCGACCCGACCGTTGTCGACGCCGGCCGGGCCCTGGCGCTGGCGACGCGGGGCGCGGCGGAGGCGCTGGGGCTGGGTGACGTGGTTGGGACCCTCGAGCCCGGGAAGCGGGCCGACATCGCGGTCATCGACTTGACGGCCCCGCATCTGGCGCCGGGCCATCACCTGGTCTCCGATCTCATCTACTCGGCCCGGGCCTCCGACGTGGTGCACACGGTGGTGGAGGGTGCAGTGGTGGTGCGGAATCGCGAAGTGGTGGGGCTCGATGAGGGGGAGGTCCTCCGGCAGGCTCGCGCGCGCGGCAGACGCCTGGCTGAGGGCTGAACGGCGGGCCCGTTGCACTGCGTTGTTGGGGCAGCAAGACAGAAGGGCAGGCACTTCGGGGGGCTGGTGTGGTAGATGGTCCTGTGACGCGAGGATCATCCTGCCCGGCAGGTGCCACGAATGGCTCACGCAGGCGGCGACAGGCTGGAGGCCCACGTCTACCCCGCATCGTTGGGGCATGTAGGAATGAGCGAGGAACACCCCGGCCCGCGACCGGAGTTGCCGGACGGCGGGCTGATCGAGCACGACGTGCCGCCCAGCGCGACGGTCCCGGCCCTCGCGGCCTTCGCTCTCGGCGCCCTCTATCTGTTGCTGCTGATCGTCGCGTCCCGCCTGCCGGCCCCCAGTCCGGGCTGGGCCACGGCCCTCTCCGTGACCGTGTTCGTCTACTTCC
>VGFB01000930.1 GCA_016869015.1 Armatimonadota bacterium | reverse complement strand
GGAGCGGCGGGCACGAACGGCGACGGCGAGACGGCAGCGCGGTCAATGCCCCGCGGCGGCGATGTTGGGGCTCTTCCGGCGCGCCATGTAGTCGCGGGCCTGGTGGACGAAGGCTTCGAGGCGGGTTTGGGCAGTCGCCTGCTCGAGGCCGTCGTAGACCATGTTCAAGAAGGGCACGCCCTCCTCGTCCTGGCGGACGCGCTTCATGATCGCGTTGCTGATCGTCCCCGGCATGCAGGTGAAAGGCATCACCGCCACTACGCCCGCGAGACCCTTCCGCGCGAAGTCGATGGCCTTGCCCACCGTCATGATCGCCTCGCCCTCGAAGGAGTGGTGCACGTAGTCCGCAGCCAGCTCCAGCACCTCGGTGGTCGGCAGCTCGTGGGCGTTGCGCAGCAGGCCGATGAAGGGCTCGAGCAGGCGATGCTCGTCGCGCTTCATCACCCGGTCCTTCAGCTCGTTCTTGGCCAGGAGGCCCCAGGAGCGGCCGAGGCGGGCCCGCATGCTGCGGCGGAAGTTGCGGTACAGGAACCACTCGTACACCGGCGCCGACCAGACCTCGGCGCCGAGGTCCTCGAGCTTATCGATGAGGGTCTGGTTGCTGAAGGCGCTGGCGCGGACGTAGAACTCGCCCACCAGCCCGATGATCGGCTTCTCGACGGAACGGTCGATCTTCACCCGGTCGAAGCGCTCGCGGGAGCGGCGCATGGCGGGCACGGGGTCCTGGTTGCTCCGCAGGGCGTCGCAGACGTCCTGCAGCGACTCCCGGTAGGCCTGTTTCGTGCTCCCGGGCTCGAGCTCGTAGGGCTGCAGCTCGCGCCACGCCTTCTCGAGGATGTCGATGGCGACCACGCCGATCCAGCCGATCCGCAGCAGCTTCTGACCGACGATGCCGATGTCGTCGTAGAAGCCGGCGGCCTGGTTCGGGGCGAAGATGGGGATGTCCTCATACCCCAGCTCGTCCAGCACCATGCGCTGCAGCGTGTTGTACTGGCCGAAGCGGCACGGCCCGCCCGAGCCGCCCATGAAGAAGGCGGTCTTGTCGCGGTCGAAGTCCGGCCGCTTCAGCACCTTCACCATGTCGCCGGTCGTCACGGCGCAGGGGAAGCACTCCTTCCCGCTGGTGAACTGCCGGCCCCAGTGGAGAGTCTCCTCGTCGGGCTCCGGCAGCACGGCGGCCGATTGCCCGCACGCCTCGAAGGCCGCCTCCAGCGCGTAGGCGTGCCCGCTCATGTTGGGGATGTAGATCGTCCGCCCTTCGAGCTTCAGGTTCAGCGTGGGGATGCGCGGCGTGCCGTACTCGCGCTTCTCGGCGGCGGCGAGGCTGTCCAGGAACGCCTCGCAGCGGGTGATCATCCCGGCGTCGGCGCTGTGTTCGTCGACCTCGATGGTGAGACACGGCCGCTGCCCGAGGCGGTCTTTGTAGAACTTGTTGAGGAACGAGTCGGGCCCGCAACCGAAGTTCGTCAGGTACATCGAGTGCAGTCGCCCGTCCTGCAGGATGCACTCGGCCGCCTGGAGGATCTTCCGCCCATAATGCCAATACATGTTCGCATATTCGTCGGGGAGCCGGTAGTTCTCCAGAGGGAGCATGTCCAGGGGGATCGCCCAGACGCCCATCTGGCGCAGTTTCTTGGGGATCTCCAGGTTCGCGCCCTGATCGCAGCCGTTATAGGCCCGGCTGACCACCACGATGGCCCGCGCGCCCTCCGGAAGCGCCGCAAGCACCTCCTCGCCGCGACGCTTCATCGTCTCGCTGAAGCGCGCCTGAGCCTCCAGACCCTGCCGAATGGCTGCCCGCACCTGCCGGGGAGACTTGCCGAACCGCTTGCCCAGGTGGATGAGGCTGTTGTCGCCCCGCGTCGGATCGACCCCCAGATAGACCACCGGCGCCAGCGGCTCGAGGCCGTGGGCCTTGAAGTTGACGGCGGCCTTCACCGTGTACGCGAAGCTCTGCACGTAAGGGCACACGAAGCTGTCGGTCAGACGCGCGTCATCCTTCGGCAGGTTGATGATGCTGGGCAGCCAGACGTACTCGATCTCCTGGTCCAGCAGGTTCAGGACGTGCCCGAGGGCGACTTTCATCGGGAAGCACGTCTCGGCGATGGAGGCCTCAGCGCCTTCGTGGATGATCTCCTTGTTCGTGGGGGCTGAGAGCACGATCTCGAACCCCAGCTCGCTCAGGAACGCGTGCCACAGCGGCCAGATCTCATGGTAGATCAGGGCCCGGGGCACGCCCACCCGGGGCGCGCCCTCGGGCGGCGGGCCGGAGGGCTCGTAGGAGTGGGTGAGGGCGTGCTCGCGCTCGCCCATGAGGTCCGGGATCCCCTCGGCGAGGCCCGACTTGCGCGTCTGGAACCGCTCGCAGCGGTCGCCGTAGAACATCGGCTCCTCGCCCTCGACAACCACCCGGTTGATCTCGCAGCGGTTCGCGCACTTCTTGCACTCGAACGACGTCACCTCGTAGGTGCGGTCGGCGAGGTCGAACCCCTTGAAGCGGCTGCCCTCGCCCAGGTCGTGTTCCCAGGCGATCAGCGCGCAGCCCAGCGCGCCGGTCACCTCATGGTGCGGCGGAACGGTGATCGGCCGGCCGGTGACCTGCTCGAAGGCGGCGACGACGGCGTGGTTGAAGGCGGTGCCGCCCTGGAAGAAGATGCGCTTGCCGATCGGCTTGGGCGAGACGACCCGGTTGAGGTAGTTGTAGACGATGGAGTACGCCAGCCCGCTGGCCAGGTCGGCGGTGTTCGCGCCGGCCTGCTGGTGGCGGAGCAGCTCGGTCTCCATGAACACGGTGCAGCGCTCGCCGAGGTTCAGCGGGCTCT
>VGFB01000929.1 GCA_016869015.1 Armatimonadota bacterium | reverse complement strand
TTGGCCAAGCGTGTTCGCGACCGCTACGAGCAGGGGTAACGCCGACAGTACGCGCCCGTCTCATCGCCCCGCAGATGACAGTGACAATCCCAGATGCGCACAGTCGTGCCTCCCGCCGTTGCCGTTCTCCGCCTCTCCGCAGCTCCGCAACTCCCGCCGTTACAGCTCCCAGCCCTTGCGCCGGGGCCGGCGGATCCACTCCTCGGCATCGGGGCGGCCCTTGGCGCGCATGTCCTCGGCGTCCCACTCGATCACGCCCCCGAGCCGGATGGCGATGTTGCCCAGCAGCACGAACTCGGTGAGCGGGCCCGAGTAACCGAAGTGGGAGGACGGTTGCTCGCCCGTCTTGCAGCACTGGATCCAGCGCTGCTCGTGGGACATCCCGACCCGCGGGATCGAGGGCGCCGGGGGCGTGTACTCCTTCGCGCGACTCTCCGGAGCGATCCACACCTCGCCCGCGTACACGCCGTGCATGAGCATGCCCTTCTCGCCCTTGAGGATCATCCCGCCCTCAGCGTCGCCCATCCGCGCGCCCTCCTCGAGGCCCTCGGGCCGCGGCGGCTCGGCGCCCGAGTACCAGTTCACCGTCACCGGCGGCATGTCGCCGCGCGCGGGGAAGTCGAACTTGACCACCGCGATGTCCGGGTGGACTTCCTCGTTGCCGCCCTCCTTGCGGATCAGCTCGATGCGCGTCGGCGCGGTCAGCTTCAGCGCCCAGAACACGCTGTCCAAGGTGTGCACGCCCCGGTCGCCCATCATCCCGCACCCGAAATCCCACCACGCCCGCCAGCGCGCCGGGTGATACGTCCTGTGGTAGGGCCGCATCGGGGCGGGGCCGATCCACGTGTCCCAGTCGAGCGTTGGGGGGACTTCGAGCGCCTCGGTCGGTCGCTCGCCCAGCAGCGTGCTCCAGCCCGCGTGGCCGAAGGGGGTGTACCGCAGGCTGCACCACGCATCGACCTCGCGCACCGCACCGATCGCCCCGTCCCACAGCCACTCGCAGACCTGCCGAATGCCGTCGGAGGAGTTGAACTGGTTGCCCATCTGGGTCACGACCCCCGTGCGCTTCGCGACCCGGGTCAGCACGCGCGCCTCGTGGATGTCGTGGGTGAGGGGCTTCTGGCAGTAGACGTGCTTGCCGGCGCGCATCGCGGCGAGGGCAATGCAGGCATGGGTGTGATCGGGCGTGCCGATCATCACCGCGTCGATGTCCGGCTGCTGCTCCAGCATCACCCGGTAGTCGCTGTACGTCTTCGCGTTCGGGTAGCGCTGGAACACCCCGCCCGCGTGGGCGCTGTCCACATCGCAGAGCGCGACGAGGTTCTCGGTCTCCATCTGGCTGAGGTTGTGCGAGCCCATCCCTCCGACGCCGATCCCGGCGATGTTCAGTTTGTCGTTTGCGCCCACCCGACCCCGCCAGCCCAGCACGTGCGCCGGAACGTACGTGAACGCCGCCGCCAGCCCGGCCTGCTTCAGGAACTCCCGTCGGTTCGTTGCCATGCTGACCCTCCCGAAGTTGCCTTCCCGTCCTTGCCGACGAGGCGCGCCGCGACGCCCATCACCGCCACCTGCGCGACCATCGAGGCCGGCAGGATGAGGACACCGTTCCGCAGGCCGAAGGCATCGCCCAAGGCGCCCATGGCCCACGGGAACACGACACACCCCCCGATGCCCGCCGCCGCGAGGAGCGAGAAGAGATGCGCCGAGCCCGCGGCCAGCTCGTCGGACGCTACCGACAGGATCGTCGGCCAGAAGCACGCGACGAACAGCCCCCCCAGCGCGAACAGCGTCCACGCGCTCCACAAGCTCCCCACGAACCGCAGCGCCACCGTCGCCAGCGCGCACGCAACCGCCGAGCCGACCATCAGCCGCAGCGGCGCGATCCGCGCCACGAGCCCGCCGCTCGCGAACCGGCCCAGCGCCATGCAGACCCCGTAGAGCACCATGACCCACGCGCCGCTGCGCGCCGAGGCGCCCAGCTCGTGTTCCACGAAGTTCGGGCCCCAGGCGGTCAGCCCCGCCTCGCAGCCCCCGCCCAGCACCATCCCCGCGAACAGCAGCCAGAACAGCGGTCGCCGCAGGAAGCGGGCCGCCACGGCCTCGTGCGTCTCGGTCATCTCGACCGCCGGGTATCCGCGCGTCAGGAAGAGGCTCGCGCACACCAGCGCCGGCGCGATCCAGACCCAGAACGGCACGCGCCACGAAGCGCCCGCCTGCAGGATCTCGCCCGCGCCGATGGCCGCGATTACCAGCCCGACCGAGAACAGACCGTTGATCACGTTCAGCGCCCGGGCCGAACCCCGCGGGCTGAGCTGGGCCACGAGGGGGTTGACCAGGGCCTCCATCACGCCCTTGCCCGCGCCCGAGAGCGCGAACGCCCCCAACAGCGTGCGGTATCCACCGGCCGTCGCCGAGGCCGCCAGGCCCGCGCCGATGACCACCAGACCCCACACGAGGAACCCGCGCTTGCCCCGCCGGTCGCCCAGGTAGCCGACCAGCAGCAGCGACACGAGCAGCGCGCCCATCCGCGCCGTGGTCAGCAGCCCGCGCTGCTCGAAGTCCAGCCGGAACTCCCGCCCGATCGCATCCTGGCACACCGACGGAATCGCCACGCACGCGCCGAAGACGATCATCGCGAAGCCCGACGCGACGATCAGGCGCCGGTAGGCGACGTCCGGATGTGGCACGAGCGTCTCGCTCGTGAGAGGTTGTGTCACGCTCTACCCGAGCTCCGGCAGCTCATACCCGGCGCGTCGCGGCCGGTCGAGCATCGCGTTGCCCTCGTCGCAGTTCGCGAACCGCTCGGCCTTCGGTTGCCACTTC
>VGFB01000928.1 GCA_016869015.1 Armatimonadota bacterium | reverse complement strand
CTCCATCCTGGAGAACATCGACACCTTCAACCCGCTCTGGATGATGAGCAACTCCGGCGCGCGCGCGAAGAAGACCCACATCTGCCAGATCGCCGGCGTCCGCGGCCTGATGATCGACCCGTTCGGGCGCCTGATCGAGGACCTGCCGGTCAAGAGCAACTTCCAGGAGGGGCTGAACGTCCTGGAGTACTTCGTCTCGACCCACGGAGCGCGCAAGGGCCTGGCAGACGTTGCGCTTCGGACGGCCGATGCGGGCTACCTGACCCGACGCCTCGTCGACGTGGCGCAGGATGTCATCATCCGCGAGCAGGACTGCGGAACCGAAGAGGGCATCCTGGTCACGCACATGTACGAGACGGAGTTCTACTGCCCCCATTGCGGGATGGAGGACAACTACCGGCTGGGGCAGTGCCAGGAGTGCGGCAAGCCGCTGCCTGACAACATCGATAAGCACATCATGGAGGGCCTGGGCGAGCGCATCGCCGGGCGCACGGCGGCCGATAACGTGGTGGACCCCGAGACGGGGGAGGTGCTGGCCCCGGCCGGCGAGATGATCTCGCGAGAGGACGCGGAGGCCATTGAGGTGGCGGGCGTCCGGGCCGTGCGCATCTTCTCGCCCATGACCTGCGAGCTGAAGCAGGGGGTCTGCGCGAAGTGCTACGGTCACGACCTGGCCTACCACCGGCCGGTCGACGTGGGCACGGCCGTGGGGATCATCGCCGCGCAGTCCATCGGCGAACCCGGCACGCAGCTGACGATGCGCACCTTCCACACGGGCGGCATCGCGGCGGTCTACCTGACCGGGGTCGCGGAGGTCAAGCGGAAGAAGCAGGAGGCACTGCAGAGCCTCCACGAGGACATCGACCGGGGTCTCATCAGCCTGGAGGCGACCGGCGGTGAGCGCGAGCGGACCAAGGCGATCCAGGACATGCTGAAGGTCCTGGAGACGCCCGTTAGCGGCCTGCTGAGGGTCGTGGAGTTGTTCGAGGCCCGCAAGCCCAAGGGCCAGGCGATTACGGCGTCGGTCGACGGCGTGGTGGCGGCGGTCGAGACGAAGGGGCTGCGGCGACTCATCATCCACGCCCGGCACCCGATCGAGGACCACAAGGCCATCCGCGGCGAGCGCCTGGCGGAGGACATCGTTCGCGGCAAGGTCAAGAAAGTCGTCGCTCAGGCGGGCGAGAAGCTCACTGAGAAGGTCCTGAAGCGGCTGCGCACGGCCGGCGTCAAAGAGGTGGTGATCGAGAAGTCCCACCTCGTGCCGCACCGCGGCGCGCTGTACGTCCGGGAGGGGCAGCACGTTCGCGCGGGGGACCGCCTGACGGCGGGCCCGCTCGATCCGCAGCGCGTCCTGCAGCTGAAGGGCGTCCGCGGCGTGCAGGAGTACCTGATCCGCGAGATCCAGGCCGTCTACCGCGTGCAGGGCGTGTCGATCAACGACAAGCACATCGAGGTGATCGTGCGCCAGATGCTGCGGAAGCGCAAGATCTCCGATCACGGCGACACCGACTTCCTCGAGGGTCAGGTTGTCGACCGCTTCGAGTTCGAGGACGAGAACGCCCGGGTCATGGAACTGAGCGGCCAGCTCGCCTCGGCGGAGTGGATCCTGCTGGGGATCACCGAAGCCTCGCTCGCGACGGAGAGCTTCCTGTCCGCCGCCTCGTTCCAGCGCACGACGCGCGTGCTGGCCGAGGCGGCTGTGGCGGGCAAGAAGGACCCCTTGCTGGGCCTGAAGGAGAACGTCATCATCGGCCGGCTGATCCCCGCGGGCAGCGGGATGCCCTCTCACCGCGATCGCGACATCGCCTACAGCGAGCAGGCCCTGGCGGCGTTGGAGCTGCTGGCGCCCCGGGAGGCGGCCGCGCATGTCGGGCCGACGCCGGCCGAGCTGTTCCGGGAGGCGGAGGCTGCGCTGCAGGCCCAGCTGCCGTCCGCTCTGACGCTGGGGGCCGTGCTCGAAGGCGGCGACGATGACGACGAGGACCTGGACGACGAGGAGGCGGCCCTGGCGGCAGAGGCCCTGGGCGACGAGGAGGAGACCGAGGCGGCCGAGGAAGAGTAGCTGGAACCGACAGCCGGTGACAGCTGTCCGGGGGCCGCTTCGCCATCGCGCGGAGCGGCCCTCGCTGCTGTCAGGCCGTGTCCCCCAGGTCTGCCTGCGGGTGCCACTCGGGCGCGGCGCGTGTCACCGTGATCGCGCCGACCTGCGCGGCCCCGCCCCGGCGCAGGACTCGCGCGCACTCCTCGAGTGTCGCGCCGGTCGTGTAGACGTCATCGATCAGCACGACACGCGCCTCGGTGTGAGGGAGAGGATGGCGGAGGGCGAAGGCGCCCTTGACGTTCTCGCGCCGCTCGCTCGGAGTCATCCCGACCTGTGGGCGCGTGGAGCGCGTGCGAACCAGCAGCCCTGCGCGCAAGGGAAGGCCGGTCAGCTCCCCCAGGCAGGTCGCCAGAAGCTCGGCCTGATCGAAACCCCGATCGCGCCGGCGGGTCGGGTGCAGCGGCACCGGCACGAGGCCGACGGGCCCGTCCATCGGGGGGAGCGCGACTGGAGGGCTGCCCTCCACGAGCGTGGTCAGCAGCTCGGCCAGGGGGCCGACAAGGCGGGTGCGGCCGCCGAACTTCAGCGCGTTCACTGCCCCACGGAGCGTGCCGACGTGAAGGCCGAAGCTGCGGGCCACGCTCAGGGCGTGCCCGGTGGCGCGGCAGCGACCGCACCGCTCGCCCGCCCGGCTGTGGGGGTCGAAGGGGCGGCCGCAGCAGCCGCAGAGCGGCGGGGTGATGGCCTCGAAGGCTGCGGCACACCGCTCACAGACTAGGGGCTGGG
>VGFB01000927.1 GCA_016869015.1 Armatimonadota bacterium | reverse complement strand
GGCAGTTGCGGGCGTAGAAGTTGCCCTTCATGTCGTACACGCCCGTGCCGCAGTCGATGAACTCGCACCCGTCGAAGGTGTTGTTGTAGTCGTTGAAGGTCAGCATCGCCACGGCCGTCCCGCAGTTCTCGAAGAGGCAGTTCCGGTAGAGGATCTCGGCGGAGGCCAGCTGCTGCTCGTTACCGATGCGGATGCCGTGGCCGGTGAAGTTGCGGTAGGCCTCGTGCTGGTGGCGCACCTCCGTCTCAAACCGCAGCTTCGAGGCGTGGTCAAACCCCACCGCCGCCTTCCCGGCGCCGTCCCAACTGAGGCCGACATACCGGCTATACGCCGCGCCGTTGCACCAGAGCATCCGCCCGCCGGCTTCCCCGTCCCACACGAGCCGCGTGTCCCGCCCGTGGCCCACGATCAGCGCCCCGACCACCGGGCCCTTGAGCTCGAGGGTCCGCGTGATCCGGTATGTGCCCGCAGGCAGGTAGAGCGTCTTCCCGTCGGTCACGGCGCTGAGACCGGCCTGCAGGGCGTCTGTGTCGTCCGCCTTGCCGTCCCCCACCGCGCCCGGGGTCACATCCGTCTTCACGTTGATCCAGTCCGACCGCTCCTGCCAGTCGAGGACCGGGATGTCAGCGGCCGCTGCGTGCAGTGCCGCCGAGAAGAGAGCCGCCATCATGACCGGGAGAAGCCTTCGCATCTTACCTCACCCCCGCTGGTCCTTCGCGAGGAAGGCCTCGGACTCCTCGGAGGGAAGTACGGTCCACGCACCGCGACGGAGGTGGCCCATGCTTCTCTCGCTCCTGGCCTCCCTACTGATGGCGCCCCAGAGCCGCTGCCAGAATCTCCTTGCCAACCCCGGCTTCGAGCCGCCGGCCAACGAAGGCCTCGCCCAGGGCTGGCAGAACAACACGTGGGGAGACTGCGAAACGAGCTTTGGCCTCGACAGCGCCCGCCCTCACGGTGGCTCGGCAAGCCAGCGTATCGAGTGCGTGCGCCGGTCCGGAGGGGCGTCACAGTTCCTGCAGCCGCTCTCCCTGGAGGCGGGCCGGCTCTACCGGGTGAAGCTCTGGGTGCGGGCGGAGGGCAACGTGCCGTATGTCGGCGCTTGCCTGCGGCAGCGACCCGAGCCGTACCGGCACCATGTACGCGGTGACATCGAGCCGGGGCCCGACTGGGAGCTGCTGGAGTTCGAGGGCGTCACGCTGGACCCCGATGAGCAGGCGGGGCTGTTCATCTGGTTCGAGGCCGACGGCTCGGGCACGGTGTGGGTCGACGACGCCTCCGTTGAGGTCTCAGACGCCCCTGCCCCCAGCGGCCCGCCGCCCGACGGCAACGTTGTTCCCAACGGCAGCTTCGAGGTCGATCCGACGCGCACGTGGGACAACGTCGGCGAGCCGGTGGATTGGCCTTCGACCGAGAGCGTCGCCCACGGCGCGCGCTCCCTGCGCTGCAAGCTCCCGGCGAAGGGCTGGTTCGGGCTGAACACGCCCTGCGTGCCCTTCAACGGCGGCGACGAGGAGTTCACCCTCGCCTGCTCGGCCCGCGCGACGGGCCCGGTGGCGCTGAACCTCGCCGTGCGGTCGGCCTTCCGGGTGCACCAGGCCGACGACCTTCTGCGCCTGACGGCGAAGCCCACCGCGGACCTGCGCCGCTACGAGGTGTCCGGCCGGCTCGCGCCCTCCCTCAACGGCGCATACTACCTGGCGGTCTCGGCGCACGCCGACGCGGATGCCGAGGTATGGCTCGACGCGGTCTCGCTGTCCCGCCAGGGCCCCGACTTCACCCCCGCCGCGCCGCTGGAGGCCGCGCTCTCTACGAAGGCCTTCGCCGGGGTCTTCACGCCGGACGAGCCCAAGCGCGTCCGTCTCGAGCTGTTCAGCAGCGGTCCCGCCTTCCGGGGAAGCGCCGCCCTTACCGTCCGCGACTTCGCCGAGAACCCGGTCATCGAGGTCCCTGTCCCCCTCAACCTGGCCCCGGGAGAAGCGCTGACCCGCGAGCTCACACTCCCGCTCACACGCCTCGGCGCCTTCCGCGCCGACCTGGCCGTGGGCGACGCACGGCTTGCGTCGATGGTGTTCTCGGTCATTCCGCCCCCGGCCGACACGCCGGCGGCTCAGTCCGTCATCGGGGGGCACTTCGCGACGGACTCCGCCTGGCAGATGCGGCTCGCCCGCCGACTCGGCTACAAGTGGACCCGCATCCACGACTGCTCCTCGATCACCCACTGGGCCACCGCCGAACCCGAGCCCGGCCAGTGGCGCTTCTTCGACGAGGACGTGCGCCGAGTGCGGCAGGCGGGCCTCGAGATCCTCGGGGAGTTCCTGCGGGTGCCCGCATGGGCCTCGACGGCCGCGCCGGGCTCCGACGCGTTGCGCAACGGGGTCGGTCCCTTTCGGGACATGGCGGAGTTTGAGGCCTACGTCCGCACGGTCGTGGCACACTACCGGCAAGACATCCGCTACTGGGAGATCTGGAACGAGCCCTACGGCGGCGGCTTCTGGGGGGGGACGGCCGAGCAGTATGCGGAGCTGGCACGGGTTGCCGGGCGGGCGGCCAAGGCCGAGGACCCCGGGTGCCGGCTCCTGGCGCCCTGCATCACGCCCTACGCACCGGAGTGGGCGACCACGGCTCTGAGCGCCGGCGCCATGGAGCAGGCCGACCTCTTCAGCTACCACGGCTACGGCTGCCTGAGCAAGAGCCTGTACGACCGCGTGAATGAGTGGGCGGTCCGCGGCGGGCGTCTCCTCCCCCGGTGGAACACCGAGACGGGCGTTACGGCGAGGACCTTCTACCGGCACACGCCCGATCGGCTCGACGACTCCTACACTCGCTGG
>VGFB01000926.1 GCA_016869015.1 Armatimonadota bacterium | reverse complement strand
ACTCCGCAACTCCGGCCTTTCACGACATGTCGATCTCGACGTCATCCGCCACGCCACCGAGGAGCGTGTAGTCGGTGGGCGCGGTCTGCAGGATCGAGCCGGGTACGTACTGGCTGACCGGGCCGTGGGCAACCAGCCGGGCGATGAAGCGCTGCCAGGACATGGTCGTCACCGGGCCGCACATGCCATCCAGCCAGAAGGAGCGGTGCTTCGCGTTCACGATGTCACGCGGGCCGATGGTCGCGGCCTTGGGCGGCACCCACGACCAGTCCCCACCGAAGGAGTGCAGCGCGTTCTGCATGATCGTCATCGGGTTCAGCTCGACGATCCGCGCCGGCGCCTGCCTGTAATCCTCCAGCGTTGCGTACTCATCGCCCAGGTGGCTCTCCCAGAAGGCGATATGCCCGCACCAGCCGATGCCGCCATAGCAGCAGTCCGCCTCCCCGGCCGCCGCGATCAGCTCCGAGTAGCGGCTGACGTTCTCGGAGTTGGGGAAGTGGATGTTCTCGGGGAGCGGCCGCAGCTCTTCGTCGATCTTGTGGAAGAAGCCCGCCCGCATCGCCGTCGCGAAGGAACCCTCCCAGTCGGGCGGGGCGGTCTGCCCGTTCTCGTCCGCGTACTCGTCCATGTTGAAGGTGACGAGGTGCCGGCACGAGAGCCGGAACTGGTTGATCAGCCGCGCAGCGATCGTGAACTGCGGCACCGGGCCCACCGGCAGGATCAGCACGCACTTCCGCCCCTCGGCCTGGGCGAGCTGAATCCGCGAGATGATGTCCAGCGCGAACTCGAGGTAGAACTCCGCAGAGTCCTCGATCACCCGGATCCTGAACTCCGGATTCGGGTGCGCGCAGATGTCGGCGCGCTTGATCGCCCGCACGCGGGCGCAGGCGGCCGGATCCTGGAACGCGATGAACTTGGCGAGAGCCGGTTCGAACGGCAACGTCATCACCCCCGTTGGTTGCGCGCTTAGTTCGTTCCCCGCTTCCCCGTCGTGTCCCTCGCCACCTGCCTCGGGGCTAGGGCTGGGCCGGCGTATCGGTCTTCGGCGCCTCGCGCGGCCCAAGCTGCCAAGCCGGGTTGGTCATATCTGCCTTGGGCAGGTCCAGCGGATGGAAAGTCCCATCCGCGAGCGGATCGGTGCTCAGGCGGCCGCTCTGAGCCTCGGTCAGGGCGTCAACCTGCGCGTCGTCCATGATGATGTGCGGCGTCAGGAAGACGAGCAGCTCGCTCCGCGAGGTCTCCTTCTTGGTGTCCTCGAAGAGCCTGCCGAGGATGGGGATCTTCCGGAGGATCGGCACCCCCTGGACCGTGACGGACTTCTGCTCGGCGATGATGCCGCCGATGATGATGGTCTGGCCGTCGCGCACCTCGACGGTCGTCTGCGCCTCGCGCTTGGCGATCCGCGGCGCGAGGAGCTTCTCATCGAAGCTGATCAGCGCGTCGACCGTCTGGCTGACCTCCAGGCTGATGCGCTCGCGCTGGTTCACGTGCGGCGTCACTTCGAGGGTGTTGGTCACATCGATGAACGCGACCGTCTGCTGGATGCTCCCGCCCGTGGTCTCACGCGTGCTCTCCTGATACGGGATGGACTCCCCGATGGAGATCGTCGCGGGGGTGTTGTCGGAGGCGATGATGTTCGGACTGCTGAGGATCTCCACGTCCGACCGCGTCTCCAGCGTCCGCATGAAGGCCTGAATGCTGTTGGAGATCAGGCTGTAGCTCAGGCCTGTCGCCGCAGCCGCCAGGCCCTCCCACTCGGTCCCCGCCGTACCCGAGGCGCTGCCGTGGCCGAGGAGGTTGCGGTCGATGAGCGACCATTCGACGCCCAGTCGGTCGGTCTTCCCCAGCGTCACATCGGCGATCAGGACCTCGATGTAGACCTGCGGCACTCGGCGGTCGAGCTGCTTGATGAGCTGCTCCAGCGTCTGGAACGTCTCCGGCGGGCCGGTCAGCAGGATCGTGTTCGTCGGCGCATCCGCGACCACGTTCACATCCCGCAGCTGGTCCAGCGGCGCCTGGCCCCCGCTGTTGTTCCGGCTCCCCATCAACAGGAACGAGAAGAAGCCCCGGCCCCGCATGCCGCCCTCGATGAGGCTGGTGACCGTCTCCGCCACCGACTCGGCCACCGCGTTCTCCAGCGGGATCGCCTTCACCACCGCCTGAACCTCGGAGGACACGTCCAGCTGCGTGATCAGCTCGGTGATCTGCAGCATGTTCTCCTCATCGGCCGTGATCACCAGACTGCGGGTGCGCAGGTCGGGCACCACGCGGTTGCCGGCCAGTCCGGTCGTCTCCTGGCCGCCCCGGCCGAAGGAGGAGTAGAAGGGACTGAACATGCGGGAGAAGACGCTGCCGCCGCGCCGGGAGAACTGGTCCGACCCCTCGTAGAGTTGGTTGATCTGGTCGGACAGGGTCTGCGGGTCGGCGTACTTCAGCGGCACGATCTTCGCCTCGATGTCGGGGCGCATGTCCACGTCGACCTTGGCGACGATCTCCTTGATGCTCTTGAGGTTCTCCGTCGACGCCGCAACGAACAGCGAGTTCGTCCGCTTCTCCGCGACGATCTTCACCTGACCCATCACGTCCAGCAGACCCGGCTCGCCCATTCCGGGCGGCGGCTGACCGCCCGGACCGCCCGGCCCTCCGCCCGGCCCTCCGCCCCCCATCTGCTCCCGCATCCGCCGCTGCATGTCGGGCGTCAGCCCGCCCAGGGGGCTCTCCTTCTCGAACAACTGGGTCAGCTCCTGAGCCAGCTCCTCCGCGTCCGCGAACTGCAGCGGGATGACGTCGATCTCCTTGACTTCCGTGCGGTCCGTATCCAGGGCCTTCA
>VGFB01000925.1 GCA_016869015.1 Armatimonadota bacterium | reverse complement strand
CTGCCGGCCGACTTCGTGGGCGGCGAGTTCGGCCGGGACATGCGGACGGCCCTGCCCATCGAACCGCCGCAGACCTACTCGAACACCGCCACGATCGGCGCCGGAACCAACGGCCGCATCAGTCTGTACCCTCTCATGTCGGTCGCGCACGGGGCCGAGAGCTTGTGCCTCGCCACCCCGCTGGATGTGCCGCGCGTCTCGCGTCTGGCCTACGACGCTCGCGGCCGCGAGGCCTACGCCGTCTTCGACCTGGGCCTGAGCCCGGACACCCGCAAGTTCCCTTCGGCTGCGACCTTCAGCCTCCTGCTGTACCGGCCGGAGCCTGAGTGGGGGTTCCGCGCGGCGCTGAGGGACTACTACGAGCTGTTCCCGGAGCACTTCACCAAGCGCATCCGGCGCGAGGGCATCTGGATGCCCTTCACCGACATCGCGACCCTTCCCGACGCGGGCGACTTCGGGTTCGCCTTCAAGGAGGGCGACGACAACGTTGCCTGGGACGAAGCGCACGGCATCGATACGTTCGTCTATGTTGAGCCGATGAGCCACTGGCTGCCGCTGGGGCCCGACGTCCCTCGCGCGCACGACGCGGCCCTGGCGGAGCTCAAGCGCCGCGCCGCCACGGAGACCGTGTCGCAGCAGACGCTCAACTCGGTCTACACGAACCCGGACGGCTCGTATCATCTCTGGGTGGTGAAGGCCCCGTGGTGCGATGGGGCTCTGGCTACCTGCAACCCGGACCCAGACCTGTTCGCGGACCGCCCCGAGCTCGGGACGCAGGCTCAGCGTCAGTTCGAGACCGTCGAGCAGGCCTTCGCTCGGGCGCGGCATGCCACCACCGGAGCCTGGAGGCACTACGGCGTCGGGTACGAGACAGCGCCGGGAGGGCGCACCGGCGACCGGGCCGCGCGGTGCTCGAACGCGCCGGGGGAGCAGCATGGACTCTCGCAGCTCATCGTGCTGAACCAGGCGGAGCCGCGCGAGTTCACCGCCTCAGCCTGGTCGCGCGCCGAGGGTGTAACGGGCGAGCCCGATAACAGCTACGCGCTGTACCTCGACCTGGTCCACACGGACGGCACGTCCAGCTACGGGCACGTGGCGGCCTTCCCGACCGGCACGCAAGACTGGGTCGAGGGGCGGGTCGTGGTGCGGCCGGAGAAGCCCGTGCAGGCGCTGACCCTGCATCTGCTGCTGCGCAACGAGCACGGCGGCACGGCGTGGTTCGACGACGTGGCGCTGATGGAGACGGGGGACGAGCACAACCGAGTCCTCGACCCCGGCTTTGAACCGACCAACGCGCCGCCTGCGGAAGCCGAGCTCGACGGCACCTACATCGACTCCTACGAGATGGCCGCGACTGAGCAGAACTACCGGCGGGAGCACTGGGCCTATGCCGACCTCCCCCTGACCTTCAGCCAGACGACCCGCCGGGTCTGCTCCCTCGGCATGTTCCACACCTATGAGTTCCAGCGCGAGTTGGCCGGGCGCATGCGGGCGCAAGGCAAGCTGCTGTTCGCCAATGCCGTGTTGCTCAACTTCGCGTTCCCGGCGCACCTGCTCGATGTCCTGGGGGTCGAGACGAACTGGGCGCCCGCGGGGGAGTATGCGCCGAACCCCGACGGGGCCATGAACTTCCGGCGCGCGCTGTGCTATCAGAAGCCGTACCTGCTGTTGCTGAACACCGACTACAACGCCTTTCGGCCCGAGTGGGTCGAGCGGTACTTCAAGCGCTGCGCCTTCTACGCGATCTTCCCCAGCTTCTTCAGCCACAACGCGGCGGATGACCCCTACTGGCGCAACCCGACGCTCTACAACCGCGACCGGCCGCTGTTCAAGCGGTACATCCCGACCATCTCGGCGCTGAACGCGGCGGGCTGGGAACCGGTCACCCACGCCCGGGTGACCGGCGGCGGGGGGAAGGTGTACCTGGAGCGCTACGGGAGCGACCCTCGGCTCGGCCTGTTCCTGACGCTCTTCAACGACAGCGACTCGGAGGGCGCGTACTCACTGCAGGTGGATACCGCGGCGCTCGGCCTCGACCCCACCCGCCTCTCGGCGACCGACGTGCTGACCGGCGCCGGCGTGACGCTCGCCGGGCGGGAGAACGGAATCGGCCTGGAGGGGAGCCTCCAGGCCGAGGATATCCGTGTGCTGAGGCTGACGCAGGGGTAGCCTCAGGGCTCCGGCTGGCGCTGGTAGACCTGCTCCTGAGACACCGTCACCTGACCGGTGCCGACGCGGCGCGTAACGGACAGCGTGTCCGCCGTCTCCTCCTCGAAGTGGCCGGACAGGCGCACTGACTTGCCCTCAAGCGCGGGGTAGATCGACGAGTCCTCGACGTCCAGCACCAGGACCCCGCTCTGCACATCCCACGTGCCCGTTTCGGAGGCAATGAGGTTGTCGGCCCCGTCGAAGTACTCGATGATGTAGCGCGCGTTGCTCTGGAACTTCCAGAGCGCCACGGCGGCCGCGATCCACGAGGGGTTCCCATCGTCGAACACCTGGTAGAGCTTCCAGATGCCGTACATCTTCTGCACGGTGAGCGCAAACCCGATTACGCCACCACCCCCGCAACCCGACAGCCACGGCAGCATCGACAGCAGCAGCAGCAGAGCGATCAGACGCAGGTAGCTACGCTTCATCGCCGCGAATCCTCCAGACCTGTGCGTTCCGCGCTTCCCTTCGCCTCCGGGGGGCGTTCTCCTTCCATCGGGCCTACCGCCGGAGCAAGACCGGAGCCTGTGTGCGCTGGTAGTCCAGAGCCGCGAAGTCGGGCGCCGCGAACCCCGGCTCGTCTGGGAGGTGTAGGAAGTAGGCGACGGTTGCGGGTTCC
>VGFB01000924.1 GCA_016869015.1 Armatimonadota bacterium | reverse complement strand
AGCCGCATGTTCTCCATCGCCACGCCGACCTGCCAGGCCACGGCGCTGACTACTTCGGCCTCCTCCAGCTGGTCCCCGGTCCAGCCCGGTCCGCCCACCGCCATGAACCCGACGGCGCTCTGATGGCCCTGCAGCGGAATGACGCGCAGCCGCCAGGGCGGACCCGCTTCGGTTTCGATCTCGACATCCAGCCACGGGAAGCGGCGCGCTAGATCGGACGGGTGCCGCTCCTCGAACTGCACCAGCCGGCGGGCGACCTCCCCGACCAGGCTCGGGCACAGGCCGATGGACGCGGCCAGAACGGGCTCGGCGCCCTCGCCGCCCGACCACCAGATGCCTCCGCCCGGCAGGTCCAGCAGCGAGGCCACCAGGGAGATCGTCTCCTGGAGGGTCGTGGCGGCGTCCAGCCCGCCGCTGGCCTGCGCCCCGACCGCATAGAGCAGCGACAGGCGCCGGAGCATCCGGCGGTTCTCCGCCTCCAGGCGCTGCCGCTCCAGCCCGGAGCGCAGCAACCCCAGCAGGTGCTGGACATCCACGGGCTTCTGCAGGTACCCGCTCGCGCCGCGGTTGAGGGCCTCGATCGAGCTCTCCGTGGAGGCCTGCCCGGTGACGATGATCCCGATCAGCTCCGGGTGCTCCGCCTTCAGGTCCGCCAGGACGTCCAGGCCGGAGCGGCCCGGCAGGCCGATGTCGATCAGCGCCGCGTCGTAGGCGCGCGAACGGGCCATCGCGAGGGCTTCGTCCGGCTCGGCGGCGAACTCGGCGTCGTGGCCCTCGCTGCGGAGCACGATGGCGAGGGTCTTGGCCGCCGCCTGGTTGTCGTCCACGATGAGGACGGAGGTCGGGGCGTAGGGGCCGGCCATCACAGACCTCCCTCCTCGCGGTCGGCGATCAGACCCAACAGGCGATCCACGTCCAGCGGCTTGTACAGAATCCCGGCCGCGCCCCCCGCAAGGGCCGCCTCGGCCGCCTCCGACGAGACGTGCGCCGTCATGACGTACAGCTCGGCGTGCGGCTGCAGCCGATGCAGAGCGGCACAGGTGTCGCCTCCGTTCATCCCCACCATGCGGTAGTCGATGAAGGCGATGTCGAAGGGGCTCTCGCCGGCGACGCCGAGCGCGCCCGGGCCGTCCTCGGCCACGATGACGCGGTGACCCTCGGCCTCGACGATCCGCTGCAAGGTCACGCGCATGCCGACGTCATCGTCGACGATCAGCACGTTCATGGTCTCACCCGACTTCCGCCTGCACCGCGGGCAGGCGAACCGTGAACACCGCCCCCCCGCCCGGCTCGCTCCGCACCGACAGCTCCCCGCCTTGCCGCTCCACGAACCGCTTGCACACCACCAGCCCCAGCCCGATGCCCTTGGCTTTGGTGGTGAACAGCGGATCGAAGATGCGCGGCAGGTGCTCCGGCGAGATCCCCGGCCCGCTGTCGGCGACGTGGATGCACAGGAAGCCTCCGTCGGCAGCCCGCTCCGTGCGAAGGGTAATCCGGCCCTCGTTGCGCATGGCCTGGCAAGCGTTGCGGATCAGGTTCGACAGCACCTCGGTCAGCTGATGGGCATCCGCCTGGGCGGCTGGCAGATCGGCCGCGAGCTGCAGGTCCACCGACACACCCGCGGGCGCCGCCGACGCCTCCAGCGCCTCCTCCACTACGGCCTGCACGTCCGTCGGCTGGATCACCGCCTGCTCGGGCCGCGCGAAATCCAGTAGCGCGGTGATCGTCCGATCGCACACATCGACCTGACCGTCCATGAGGTCGACCATCTCGCGCACATCGTCGCTCGCGTCGTCCAGGCGTTTCCGTAGGTAGTAGGCGGCGTTGCGGATGACGCCCAGAGGGTTCCGCAGTTCATGGCCGACGCTGCCCGCCAGCTCTCCGATGGCCGCCAACCGCTCGCTCGCGACGAGATGTTCCTGCGCCTGGGCCAGCTGTCGGCTCTTCTCCTCGAGCTCGCGGTTCTTGGCCGACAGCGCCCCGGCCAGCTCGGTCATCTCGCGGCTCCGCTGCAGATGCGAGCGCGCCTCCCGACTCAGCAGCCCAAAGAACGCGGCCATGAAGGTGGCGGAGGCCGCGAAGGTGCTTGCCCGCAGCTGAGCCTTCACGGGGATGAGCGTGTCCGGTCCGCTGCTCAGGCCGACGATGGCGTAGAAGCCTGAAGACAGGATGGCGCTGGCGATCGCGTCCCGGAAGTTCAGCCGCACGCTCGCCTGCAGGATCGGCACGTAGTACAGCAGGTAGTACTCGTTGTACACTCCGCCGGCCAGGTAGATGATCCCGGTGATCATCAGCATGTCCGCCACCAGCAGCGGCAGCTGTAGCCCTGGACGCTCGCGGCCGATCACGGACAGCACCGTCGTGCCCAGCACGTACAGCGCCGCCACCACGACCACCGCATCCAGAACGGTGAGCGGCTGGTTCCCCAGCAGCACCTCGCCCTCGAGCATCGCGAGGGCGGTCAGCAGGACCACACCCCTGGAGAACGCCACGCACCGCTCGGCCGTCTCCATCGCCAGCGGCCGCGCGCACTCGATCCGCCGGGTAGCCATCACGCCGGACGTGCTCGCCATTCCTGGTCCGCCTCCCGAACGGGCGCCCGGCGGGGGGCATCGCCCGCCGGCTCCCGATGCAAGATCAGGCGCTCTGACAGATAGATACCGCAACGCCCGCCGGGGCCACCAAGGGTGTTTTGCCCGCTCGACGGCCACGACCCGCATGTTGCGTAACACGCTAACCTTGCCGATTCTGTAACAGGGATGGTTTACACTGCAGGTGTAGAGAGCCTGATGGAAGGAGGGCATCTGCAGTGGCGAGGAACGTAGCGACGG
>VGFB01000923.1 GCA_016869015.1 Armatimonadota bacterium | reverse complement strand
CGGACTAGATCAGTTCCCGAGTCTGTCGACGGAGGCCTCGGAGCGGCGGGGTCGAATAGAACCTGCGCAGGTCGAGCCCGCACTCTGCTGGAGACACCGAGGGACGAGCCGTGGACGAGCCGGTGCGCGTGGACGTGGAGGTGCTTCCGGAGGCGGAGGGCCTCGAGTTGCCCCACTATGCCAGTCCCGGCAGCGCGGGGATGGACTTGCGCGCCGCGATCGCAGAGCCCGTGACGCTGCAGCCCGGCGAGATCGGGTTGGTCACCACCGGGTTGCGGTTGGCCATCCCGGCGGGCCACGAAGCGCAGATCCGTCCGCGCAGCGGTCTCGCGCTGAAGCACGGCCTCACGATCCCAAACGCACCCGGCACGATCGACTCAGACTACCGGGGCGTGCTGCAGGTGATCCTGGCCAACCTCGGCCGCGAGCCGTTCACCATTCGGCGGGGGGATCGCATCGCCCAGATGGTCATCGCACCCGTCTCGCGCGCCGAGTTGCGGCCGGTGGACCAGCTCGCCGATACCGAGCGCGGCGAAGGCGGCTTCGGCAGTTCCGGCCGCCGTTAGGGCACTGACGACGGAACTCCGCCTCATCGGGTTGCGTTGTCTGTCCCCGCAGTTGCCGTTCCAGTCAGCCACCAACTCCGGAGGTCGGTGATGGTCTGGGTCTGGCTGCGGCGAGCGGTGCAGATCGCCTGTCTGGCGCTCTTCATCTTACTGCTCACGCGGGCGACCTACCCGGTGCGGAGCAGCCTCCCGCCGCAGCTGTTCCTGCAGCTCGATCCGCTGTCTGCGGCGACGGCGGCGCTGAGCGGCAACCGGCTGCCGGTCGTCATCTTCTACGCCGCGCTGGGCACGTTGGCGGTCACGCTGCTGCTTGGGCGCGTGTTCTGCGGGTTCATCTGCCCCCTCGGCACCTGCCTGGACCTCGGCGACCGATTGCTGTGGAGCAAGCGCAAGCCCGGTCGAGCGGCGGCGGCTCAACCAGGCCTCAAGTTCGGCCTGCTGGCGGCTGTGCTGGGCTCGGCGCTGTTCGGGATCCAACTCGGTTGGTTCCTCGACCCCATCCCGCTCCTCACCCGCGCGGCCGCCCTCGTCCTGTACCCGCTGGTCGTCATGGCTCAGAACCTCGTGGTCATCCATGGCCGCGACTCGCTCCGCGCGCTGCAGCTCTACCCGGAGGTGTGGGACCCGCGCCACTTCCAGCTCAGCCTCGTGGCCGCCGCCTGCCTGGTCGGCCTCCTGCTGCTGGGCTCGCTCAGCCGGCGATACTGGTGCCGCAACCTCTGCCCTCTTGGCGCCCTGCTGGGGCTCATCGGGCGGTTCGGGCTGATCAAGCGGGCGGTGAACGAGAGCTGCGTCGGCTGCAGGCTGTGTGTGCGGGACTGCAAGATGGGCGCCATTCCCGCGGAGGACCCGACCACCACGAAGCTCGCGGAGTGCATCCTCTGCTTTGGCTGCATCTCCTGCAAGCAAGCGGGCCCGACGACGTTCTGCCTGGCGTGGCGGCCCGCCGGCGCGCGGCGCGAGGTCGACATCGCCCGCCGCCGGACCTTCCAGGCGCTCGGGGGCGGCGTCGTGTACGGCCTGGCGGCGAGCACGATGCTGGGCCGTCGCGAGCATCACCAGAAGCTCATCCGCCCGCCGGGGGCGATCCTCCGGAAGCGCGGCAGGCCCGACCCGATGCCCGAGAACCAGTTCCGCGAGCTGTGCGTCCGCTGCGGGGAGTGCATGAAGGCGTGCGTTACGGGCGGCCTGCAACCGGCGGTCGCCGAGGCCGACTGGGACGGCGTCTTCACGCCCGTGCTGAAGCCCAAGATCGGCTGGTGCGAGCGCGCCTGCACCGCCTGCGGCGAGGTGTGCCCGACCAGTGCGCTGCGCCCCTTCACGGCCGAGGAGAAGACGGACATCAAGATCGGCCTGGCTACCATCGATGCGAACAAGTGCCTGGCCTGGCAGAAGGGCAAGTACTATAAGCTGTGCCTGGTCTGCGACGAGCAGTGTTCCTACGACGCGGTGAAGTGGATCGAGGAGGGCGGCGTGAAGCGGCCGGTCGTCGATGCGGACGTGTGCACGGGCTGCGGCATCTGCGAGGCCAAGTGCCCCGTGCAGCCCGAGGCCGCCATCGTCGTGAACCGCAGCGAGATGACGCAGTAGCCGCCCCGCGTCGGTGGAACCTTCCCCCTTCGGCGGTCATTTCTAGAGGCAGACCGCGCCTGATCTCGGGCGCGGTTCGGCGCTCACCATCCGGTCCCGCCCATGTCGGTCGTTGAGTTGGTCTCTGGATGCCCCTCCTCGCGCTGTGCCTCCATGCCCTGAGCCTGCTAGTCGGCGGCGTTCCGTGCCAGGAGGCCCCGGCACAGCCCGCGCCCCAGATCCTGGCCGAACCTGCGGAGTTGGAGTACAACCTCGAACTACCCCTGACGTTCGTCGGAGCCGCGGCGGAGGGTCAGGCGGTCGTCCGCTTCGACGAGCAGGACTCGGGCGACGGCCTCGAGCTGCAGGCGACCCGCAGCGAACTGGCCCTGATTCAGGTCGCGGGCGGGGTCGCCACGCCGCTCGCCGGCCCCACGCCGCTGAGGCCGGACGAGAGCGGGTCGGCGACGGTCACGCTACGGCGGAGGCAGGACCGAGTCAGCGTGCTGATCGGACCGAAGTGCGTTCTGACGGCGTGGCGAGAGGCGACATCGGGGAAGCTGAGCCTCTCGGCGACCGAAGGGCTGCTGAACCCGGACGCCGTGTACTACCAGCCCTACGCGCCGCCGGAGTTCACCGACAACTTCATGCGCGGCGAGGAGGACCCGACCGGCGAGTGGCAGGTGGTCGAGGGCA
>VGFB01000922.1 GCA_016869015.1 Armatimonadota bacterium | reverse complement strand
GCCTCGTGATCACCGTCGTTCCGACGCGCAAACGGAAGCTCCCGAGCTTCGCTCCGGTCATCGCGGAGTGGATGAGCCGCAAGTTCGACGCTCCGACCGCGGCGCAACGGATGGCGTGGCCGGTGATCGCGCAGGGCCGGAGTACCCTCGTCTTCTCGCCGACGGGCTCGGGCAAGACGCTGGCGGCGTTCCTCTGGGCGATCAACGAGCTGATCGAGCGCGGAGACGCGGGGGAGCTGCCCGACAAGCCCTACGTGGTGTACGTGTCCCCCCTGCGCGCGCTGGCGAACGATGTTGAGAAGAACCTGCTTCAGCCCCTCGCGGAGATGCGGGAGATCGCGGGCGAGTGGGGCTCGCCGTTCCCCGACCTCCGCGTGGCGGTCCGCACGGGCGACACGCCTCCCGGGGAGCGCCAACGGATGCGGCGGCGGCCGCCGCACATCCTCATCACCACGCCCGAGTCCCTCTACCTGCTCATTACCAGTGGGTTCCGCGAGCACCTCGATGAGGTGCGGTACGTCATCGTCGATGAGATCCACCATCTCTGTGGAGACAAGCGCGGGGCGCACCTTTCCATCACGCTGGAGCGCCTGGAGGAACTGGTCCGCACGGGCCCGGCGCCCTTGGACGAGGGGCAGGGCTGGGACCCGCGCCTGCTCTCCGTCGCCGGCCGCTGGCGCGATGTCAGAGGGGGACTGACGACGGAACTCGCGCCCGATCGGGGTTCATCGCCTGTCCCCGGAGTTGCCGTACCTCCGTCCTCCCGCCCGCCGGTTCGTATCGGCCTGTCGGCCACCCAGTCACCTGTCGAGGAGGTGGCGCGCTTTCTGGTCGGGCGGGACGACGGCGGAAGAGAGCGCGAGTGCGCGGTCGTTGATCTGGGCGTGCGAAGGGACCTGGACGTACAGGTCGTGACGGCCGTGCCGAACCTCGCGGAGGCCCGGCCCGAGGCGGTCCTCGAGGCGATCTACGAGCGCCTCCTGGAGCTGATCGCAGAGCACCGGACGACGCTCATCTTCTGCAACTCCAAGTACTGGACGGAGCGGGTCGCGGCGAAGCTGAACCAGCTGTCCGAGGACCGGGGCCTCGGCCTGCGCATCGGCGCGCACCACGGCAGCATGGCGCGCCAGTTCCGGCTTGAGATGGAGGACGCGCTCAAACAGGGCGAGCTGCGGGCCATCGTCGCCACCTCCACGCTGGAGTTGGGCATCGACATCGGCCGGCTCGACCTCGTCTGCCAGATCGAGAGCCCGAAGAACGTCGCCGCCGGCCTGCAACGCATCGGTCGCGCGGGCCATCTCCTGGGCTTGACGAGCAAGGGACGCCTCTTCCCGATCAGCCGGGACGACCTCGTGGAGCTGGCCGTCCTGACGCGCGCGATGCTCGCGGGCGACCTGGAGCCGGTGCGGGTTCCGCCCAACTGCCTCGACGTGCTCGCGCAGCAGCTCTGCGCGATGGCCGCCATTGGGCCGGGCCCGCCCGAGGAGATGCTGCGCGTGGTCCGGCGGGCCTACGGGTTCGCCGACCTGAAGGAGGACGACTTCCTCCGCGTCCTCGAGCAGTTGGCGGGGAGCCACGCCGGGCAGGAGCTGTTCGAGACGCGGGCGCGCATCCACTGGGACCGGGCCACGAACCGCGTCTCGGCAGCTCGCGGCGCGCTCACCATCGCCCAGCAGAACGCCGGGACGATCCCCGAGTATGCCGAGTACGTCCTGCAGTCCGAGGACTACGACAAGAAGCTCGGCACCCTCGACGAGGCGTTCGTCCAGCGGCTTCGCCCGGGGCAGCGCTTCGCCTTCGGGACACGCACGTGGGAGCACTCGCGGGTCGACCGCAACGCGGTCTTCGTGCGGGATGCCCGCGGCCGCGCGCCGACCATCCCCTACTGGCTTGGGCCCGACGTCATTCCCCGCTCCTTCCGGCTTGGGGAACAGGTGGCCTCGTTTCGCAGCGAGATGTTCCGGCGGCTGTTCGACGAGCCGCAGGCGCTTGCCGGATGGCTGGAGCGGGGCTTTCATCTCGACGAGTCGGGCGCGCGGCAGATCACCGAGTACTTCCTCGAAGAGGCGCACTCGCTGGATGCCTGGCCGGGTCGCGAGACGCTGGTCGTGGAGACCTCCCGCAACCCCCTCGGCCACGCCCAGCACCTGGTCCACTCGCCCTACGGCGGGCGCCTGAATGAGGCTTGGGCGGAGGCGCTCGTATACGCCGCCCGCGAGGCGCTGAACCTCGAGCTTCAGGTCTCCTACAGCGACGACGCGCTCGTCATCCACATGCCTCCGGAGTCGGAGATCCCCGCTGCGGAGGTCCTCGCACTGGTGACCCCCGACAACCTCACCCGCTGCGTCGAAGGGTATGTGGCGACCTCTGCGATGTTCCCCATCCGCTTTCGGCACGCCGCCGTGCGGGCGCTGGCCGTGCTGCGGATGAGCCGGGGCAAGAAACGGGCCGTCTGGCAGCAGGAAGCCGCCGCCCGCCGCCTCGAGCGTGAGGTCGCCGGACACGCGCGCTTCCCGTTGATGGCCGAGACCGCGCGCGAGTGCTTGGAGGACTATCTCGACCTGGCCGGGCTGCGGCAGTTGCTCGCGGAGATCGCGACCGGTCGGATGCGGGTCGTCCATGCGGACGTAGAGGTGCCCAGCCCCTTCGGCCACGGCCTGCTGCTGGCCGGGCAGTTCGGCGCCGTCACCGAGGCCGAGCGGCGCGAGCGACGGTCCGAGCTCCTGGTGCTGCATCGTGAAGTCCTCAAGCAGATCCTCGACGAGGACGGCATTCGCAGTCTACTGGACCCCGCCGTCGTCGCCGACTTCGAGGCGAGGCGCCAGGGCACGCACGAAG
>VGFB01000921.1 GCA_016869015.1 Armatimonadota bacterium | reverse complement strand
TCGGGGCAGATCTCGCAGGCCCAGGCCAAGTGCTGGCGGCTCCGCTCAGGCTCGCCTTGCAGCATCCGAATGCGCGCCAGCGCATACTCCGTCTCCGCCCTCTCGAAAGGCAACCGGAGGGCGTCTTGCACGCGGAGGGCCGCTTCGCAGTGAGCGATGGAAGGGCGCAGGTCCGGCTCGGGCTCGTTGCAGGCGCGCGCGGCCGTCGCCACCCCGATCGCGGTCTGCAATCGGGCCCATTCGAGGGGGAACTGGTCCTCGGTGAGGGTGCCCACCGCCTCCTGGAAGTAGGTCAGCGCCGTCTCAATACCATGGCCGCCGTCGCGGCGCGCCTTGGCCGCGTAGGCCTCGCCGCAGAGGTGTTGCGTCAGGGCTCGTTCCACCGGGTTCTCCTCGGGCAGGCAGACAGACAACGCGGCTTCCGAGGCCTCGATGGCTCGATCCGGGGCATCGGGCACCGCCCCATGCGGGAGCCGGCACCACGCCCAGGCCAGCGACTGCTGCGTGGCGAGCCAGTCCCGGGCGTACTCCTCGCGGGTGTAGACCTCCTGTGCCTCGCGCAAGAAGGCGATGGCCCGGAGGAGGTTGGCACCCTCTGGTTCGAGGGGCAGCGCGGTCTCGAGCATCCCCTGCATCTGGCGCAACCAAGCCCAGTCATACGGAGAGCGCTCCCGGGTCGCGGTTGCTCCGGCCGTCTCCAAGTAGGCGTGGGCCTCATGGAGATTGCGTAGACGGTTGCCGGTCGGCAAGTCCAGATGGGCCCATGCCAGGTTCAGCCTGAGCGTGCCCAGGTAGTCCGCGAAGCCTTCCGCCACCGCGACACGCAAGGCCTCCTGGTAATGGGCAATCGCCATCCGCTGGGCTTGGTCCCGGTCGGCCCTCGTCATGCACGCGTGCGCTCGGCCCAGTGAGGCGCGCAGGTACACCCAGTCGTAGGGAGCTTTCGACGGGGTCAAGATCCCGGCAGCGGCGGAGAGACACTCGACCGCCTTGTCCAGGTTGGACTGGCGGTCGCCGGTCGGGAGGTCAATGTAGACGTTGCCGACGGTCACCTGCACCCTCGCCCACTCGTCGCGCAGCCCCGCCTCCGAACAAAGCTCGAGGGCGTCCTCCAGGAACCCGAAGGCCTTCGTGATCGTGCCCGATGGCTCATACTCCAGATCCGCCAGGCAGGCATGCGCATCGCCCAGGTAGTGCAGGGCTCTCGCCCGCGCCGACGGGCAGCCGACCTCGCTCGCGGATTCCAGCGCCGCGGCAGCCAAGTCCATCACGCGGGAGAAGACCGTTCGGCGCTCGAGGGCGAAGTCGGGCAGCCATCCCATCTCGTCGGCAGCGTCGCAGAGCCCGAGCGCCCATGCCTCTCCGGTAGTGCGCTGTGAGAAGAGCCCCGACCGCGGATCGATGCCATCCCACCAGGCGAGGAGCTCCCGGATCCGCGGACCATCGGCTGTCCTTCTGGCCTCGGCGGCGAGGCGCGCCCAGGACGCCGCGGCGTCGCCGGGCTCGAGGTGCAGCCAGTGGAACCAGGCTTCGGCCTCCGCCTCCCGCAGGCCCGCCCGCCACCGCTGGGCCCAGTAGTGCTGGTACCACTGATGGAGCTCGCCGATACGAGGGGCGTCTTCCGTCTGAACCAAGCTACCGAGCGCCTCCCTCATGACCCCGTGCATCGCCAGCCGGCCATCCCCTGTCGCGTCGGTGAACGAGAAGTGGCAGAGGGTGCGCCAGATGGCACGACTCTGGTCCTCGCCGCCCCCGAGGCGAGCGACGATCAGGTGCCGGTCGAACCAACGGGGGATACTCAGCGCAGTAACCAGTTCGGCCAGCCCGGGGTCGCTCAGAGACCTCAGGAAGGTCCCCGCCAGCACGTGAGGCACGCTCTCGGCCGCGGGCATGGCCGTGAAGACCGCGGCGCGGGGGTCGGTTCCGTGCAGGCTCCGGTGGTTCACGACGATGTTGGCACAGAGCCCCACGAGTAGGGGGTGACACCCCTCCCGAGTCCGGCCGGGGGCGGCACACCGGATGATGGCTCTCTGCAGCGCGTTCGAAGCGCCGACCTCGGGTCGGGGCCCTACGCCGCAGGAGGCCAGGAATCGCTGCGTATCGCGAGGCGACAGCCCGCCCACGAGGTGCTCATCCAGTTGTTCGCGCACGTCCGGTTCGGCCGCCTCCCGCCAGCCGGCGTCCACGTATCGCCACGCCAGCCGGTCCCGACCGGCAATGACCAGCAGGACACGGTTGTACTCGAGGAGGTACTCGTAGAGGGCGCGGACCCACAGGTCGTTGTCCGCCCCTTGGGGATCGAGGGGTCCGGCACTGCCCGTCCACAGCTTCTCGTACGTATCGAGGAGCAGGACGCCGCAGCAACCTCTCCCATCACGAGACGGCAGGTTCTCGCACAACTCCTTGGCAAACGCCGGCAGAAGGCGCTTCATGACCAAGTCCTGAGGGGTCATGTCCCGGAGGCGGATAACGGCTTCTGTTCCGCCCAGCTGCCTCAGCTTGGCCTCGACCCGCGGGTACCTCCGCCGCAAGGCGTCGAGGGCCTGGGCGCCGACCGTCCTCGCGACGCCAACGGATGGACTGCATGCAGCCTCCACGACGGACCAGACCGCGCGGAGGGAGCCGCCGACCTGGAACAACTCGGTCTCGGCGCCACCCTCCTTCCATGCCAGTACGGACCTCACCAGATCGAAGTGGGGGAAGGCGAGGCGGAAGTTCGTCTCTAAGTCGAGGCGCACGGATGTGAGGGCATGGGCCGGGTCCCGATGGCGCGTGCTGTCGAAGTCGACCCGGGCAAACGGCACGCCGGAGTACTCGGTCCGCAGAACGTCCATGAGCTT
>VGFB01000920.1 GCA_016869015.1 Armatimonadota bacterium | reverse complement strand
GCCTTGATCCCTCTGCCAGGATGCCGCCTCCAAGGCCTTCATGGCCGCCGGCGACCCGCCGCCGTGGAGGCGGTGAGCATCACGAGTTCCTCGCGATGAAGTCGCGGACCCAGTTGGCCTGCTCCTGCTGGCCGTCGATCAGGACGGCGGCGAGGATCGAGTAGCCCTGCACCGTGCCGGCCTCGAGGTGGCGAAGGAGCGTCTCCCACTGCAGCTTCAGTAGGTCCATCGGGACGGGCGCGACCGTGGGGTAGTCGCGCAGGTAGCAGCCAAGGTTGATCGGCTTGCCGGGGAACAGCTCTCGGCAACGGGGGATGTACTCGTCGAGGCTTGGTAGGTTCTTCGCCTCCCACACCCACAGGTTGATGACGTCCATGTAGGGCTCGAAGCCCGCCCACTCCTCGGGCTGCAGCTCGTGGGTGTAGACCACGGACCAGAGCTTGAGGTCCGGGCGGTCGGCCTTGAGGGCCCCGTAGACGGTCGCGTACTGCTCGGGGGTGGTGCCGTCGCGCTTGATGAGCCCCCGCATGTCGTCGTGGAGCGCGCCGGTGAGGTTCGGGAAGTCGCGGGCGAGGGCGTTCACCGTCTCGGCCTCCCGCCGCACCGACTCCGCCGCGGAGTCGATCCAGTGCGCCCAACCCCCGTCGTCGGTCCGGCGCCACTTCCACTTTGCGATGTCGCAGATGACCTCGTCGAGGCCCGCGAGCTTCCGCATCGCCAGCGGCGTGTTCGGGTGGAACATGTACACCGCGCGGGACAGGCCGAAGTACTCGCACCCCTCCCCGACCCCGAAGATCGACGGATCCACGCCCGGGTCGTTGCCCTGGCCTTCCCATACCCACCCGACGTCGGAGAGTCGCATGCCTGACCTCGTCTTTGGTCTCGGGTCTCAGGTTAACGGCGACGGCGTCTACGCGATGGCGGCAAGGGACCCGGCGGGTGCGGCGCGAACGTCAGCTGCGACAGAAAGGAGTTACCCCAATGGACGCGAGCAAGCTGCCGCGTTGGCGCGGGTTCAACCTGCTGGAGAAGTTCACCGACCGCATGAACGCGCCCTTCGTGGAGGCGGACTTCGAGTGGCTGGCGGAGTGGGGCTTCGACTTCGTGCGGCTGCCGCTGAGCTACTGGTGCTGGGCGAAGCCGGACCCGGACCACTGGCTGGAGATGGATGAGGCGGTGCTGGCCGAGATCGATCAGTGCGTGGAATTCGGGCGGCAGTACGGCATCCACGTCAACATCAACTTCCACCGCGGGCCCGGGTACTGCGTCAATCCGCCCGAGGAGCCGCTTGATCTCTGGACTGATGAGGCGGCGCTGGAAGCCTGCGCGTTCCACTGGGCGCGCTTCGCCGAGCGGTACAAGGGCATGCCGAATGAACGTGTCACCTTCGATCTCCTGAACGAGCCCGCGGCACTGTCCGAAGATGTGTACGTGCGGGTGTGCGCGCGTCTCGTCGGCGCCATCCGCGAGCAGGACCCCGATCGACTCATCATCGCCGATGGGCTGCTCTGGGGCAACCAGCCGGTGCCGGGGCTGGTGGGCCTGGGCGTCGCGCAGAGCACGCGCGGGTACCAACCGATGCAGATCAGTCACTACAAGGCGTCCTGGGTGCGGTCCGAGGGCTGGGCCGAGCCGACGTGGCCGCTGGTCCTGGGCAACGAGGTCTGGGACCGGGACCGGCTGCAGCGGCAGCAGGTTGAGCCGTGGCAGGCGCTCGAAGCTCGGGGCGTCGGCGTGCATGTGGGCGAGTGGGGCGCGTTCTGCCACACACCGCACGCGGTCGTGCTCGCCTGGATGAGGGACCAGCTCGAGCTCTGGAAGGCGGCCGGCTGGGGCTGGGCGATGTGGAACTTCCGGGGGAGCTTCGGCATCCTCGACAGCGGGCGCGAGGATGTCGAGTACGAGGACTTCCGGGGGCACAGGCTGGACCGGGAGATGCTCGAACTCATCCGACAGTACTGAACCGCGCCTTCGTGGTTCAGCCGCTGACGTTGCCGTCGACGGTCACGCGGGGCGCTTGCCCGTCGACCGACGGCTTGCCGTGGGAGTCGATGAGGTTGCCCCGGATCAGGCCGGACTGCGCGCCCGCCCCGATGCGGATGCCGACCCCGAAGCCGTCGATCACGTTGTCGCTGAGGAGCAGGCGCCCGCCCTCGAAGAGGACGGCCGGGGCATCGTACTCCTCCATCGGGCGGAGGATCGAGCAGCCAGTCACCACCGTGTGATCGCCGCCGCGTACCACGACTGCCGGCGCACCGTTGGACTTCAGCTCGGCGCCCGCGAGGCGGACCCGGGCCCCCTCGCCCTCGACGAGCAGGCTTTCGTGGTGCTCCCAGAAGGTCCCGCCCGAGACGCTAAGCGTGTGAGAGCCACGCACAACGAGCCCCCGGCTGCAGTAGTCGGTCGCGCAGTTCGCCATCGTCCCCCACGTGCCGCCCTCGATCTCGCAGCCCTCGATCTTGTCCTCGAGCAAGAAGCCGGTCTGCATGGCGAAGACGAAGCAGTCGGTCAGCCGGATGAGGTCGTTCTTGCCGAGCAGGAAGCCGACCCCGCGCTCAAGCCCGCGCGGCACCGGGCCCATGTTCCAGACCTCGATGTTGCCGAGGCGCGGCACATCCCAGGTGCCGGTGACCCGCACGCCGACATTGCGCGGCGAGACGATGAACACGTTCTCGATGTTGAGGCGGCCGACGTTGCTCTTCCCATCGGTGATGATCCCATCCCACGGGTAGCGGAGGCGGCAGTTGCTCACATAGCAGCCGATGCCGCTGATGAGCACGGTCGGGCCGTTCGGCTCATCGTGCGAGCCGACGCGGGTTATGTCGAGCCCGCGCAACGACGCGCCTGCGCCG
>VGFB01000919.1 GCA_016869015.1 Armatimonadota bacterium | reverse complement strand
GCTTCACCGGGCGGTCCCCGCGCCGGCCGTAGCCCTCTGCCGCGTTGGGCGCGGCGTGGCGATCGCCTTCGCCTACGACCTGGCCGACTGCGTCGTGCGGTTCCACCAGGGCTCGCCCCGCAACGCCAGCAACGGGCCCGATCCCGACGCCAACCGCGACGGCAAGTTCACGCCCGACGATCTGCTCGAGGGAATGCGCGACTACTCGTTGGCGCACATTCCCCAGGCCGACGTGCACCAGGACCTGCTCGTCCGCGTGATCATGGGCCTGACCCGCAACCGCCTGCCGTTGCCTCGCCTCTGGCGCTTCCCCGGCAGCGCGCCCGCCGTGCTGTTCGTCAACGGGGACGGCGACGGCATGAACGCCGAGGAGCTGCGCCTGACCGTCGAGACCTGCGAGCGATACGCCGCGAAGTTCACCTTCTACCTCATGGACGAGCAGATCGAGGCCTTTGCGCCCGAGGAGGTCGCCGCGCTCCGCGCGCGCAGTCACGCCTTCGGCCCGCATCCCTGGGTGTCGCTGAAGCCGAGCGTCGAGGAGTGGCAAACCGAGGTTCGGCGGATCGTCGACAGCTTCTCCCGCAAGTTCGGCTTCGCGCCGCGCAGCGTCCGCAGCCATTCGTGCATCTTCCCCGGCTACGATGAGACGCCTCAGCTGTACGCCGAGTGCGGCCTGCGGCTGGACACCAGCTTCATCAACGGGTACCGCTACCAGTCGGGCTACGCCAATGGCAGCGGCCTGCCGGTCCGCTTCGTGGGTCGTGCGGGCGAGGTCATCGACTGCTTCGAGCAGACCACGCTCCACGGCGACGACGTGCTCTGCACCACGAAGTGCCTCCTGCCCGCGCGCACCGAGGACGAGGCCCTGGAGCTGTCGTTACGCGCCATGCGCGACTGCGCGACACGCTTCCACGGCGTCTTCCATCCCTACTTTCACCCGATCTACCTCGGCGGCCGAGGCGGCCTCGTCACCCGGCGCTGGTTCCAGGGCGTGTTGCGCGAGGCGCAGGGGCTCGGCCTGCCCAGCGTCAGCGCCGACGAATGGCTGACCTTCAACGACGCCCGACGTGCGGTGGAGGTGGAAGTCTCCGCCTGGACCCCTGAGCCGACCCAACTGTCCCTGCTCCTGCGTAGCCCGTCGTCGATCCCCGGGCTGACACTGCTGCTATCGCCCTACCGTATGCGCTTCCCCGAGGCCGCGACGGTCGATGGGGAGCCTGCGCCGCTCACCGAGCCTCGGTGGGAACCCGGGCCCTGCTGGGCCTTAGAGCTTGATCTGGTCGAGGGTGGCGAGGTAGAGATCTCGATCGCCTATGATTGAGCGCGAAGGAGGCTCCCATGCACTACCCGACCATGCAGACCAACCGCGAACAGCTCTTCTTCACCTACGCCATGGATTGCCAGACGCCCCGGAAGCCAGGCGGCGGGCCTGAGCAGACGTGGGAGGTCGCCGAGCAAGCGGCGCGCGGTATCGCGGGGCTTTTCGCCGAGCGCGGGATGCTGCACTGCCTGGGCTTCTGCTCCGAGCCCGAGGTCGCCCGCCAGCAGAGCGACCTCTTCCGTGAGATGGCCGCCGCGGGGGCCTGGTCTGCGCTGCACTTCCAAGTCCGCGGCTACCGGCCCTTGGGCGCGGCGGAGGACTACGACTGGACGCGGCCGCTCAGTCACTACTCCTGCGACGAGCAGCGCGCTGTCCTCCGCATCGCGAAGGACGACTGGGAGCAGGCCCTTGGCCTCCGCGCCGAGACCTACGGCGCGTGCTGCTGCATGGCGAATGACGCGACATTCCCGCTGCTGGAGGAGCTGGGATTCGAGCAGTGCTACTGCTCGATGCCCGGCCGGCACAACCCGGCCGCCGGGCAGGAGTGGTGGGGCGCCTTCCCGCATTCCCACCATGGGAGCAGCAAGTCGCGCCTCATCCCCGGGGAGCTGGCTCTCTACGAGTGCCCCATCACCCGGACCCTCACTCCAGAGCCCGGCCCCGAGCCAGGCACATGGTTCGTGCGCGACTTCCGGCCCGAGGCCGAGATGCCGCTGGAGCGAGTCCTCGAGATCGCCGAGTCGAACCTCCAGGACATGCTCCTGCGCGGCCACCCGCTGCTGTACATCTACGCGCTCACGCACAACACCTGGGACGTCGGCAATCGCGCGACGGGCCGACGGCGGGCGTTGGAGGCGGTCCTGGAGGCGATGCCGATTCTGGCCGGCCGCCACGGCCTGACACTGACGCCGGTCAGTCTCCAGGAGCTACACGCCGAAGCCGACCGGCTGAACGCCTATTGAGCGGCGCCCGAACCATCAACGGTGGGAGGGTCCGGCCATGCGGACTCTGGCATTCGCCTTCCTCGCCCTCAGCGTGGCTTCGGCCACATCGGCCCAGGACGGGTCCTGGAAGGACGCGGTCCTCCTGTACGCGCCGATGGACGGCACCGCGGATGCGACGCAGGCTCGCGGAGACGGCCGCGCCGCGCCCGTCGGCCCGACGAGCTTCCTGCCTGGCCGTCGCGGTCAGGCGCTTTCTCTGCCGGAGGCCGCAGGTTGCTCGTATGCCGTCGACGCCAACTTCAGCCGCGAGAGCGGCAGCTTCTGCGCGTGGGTCTCCTTGAACCGCGACACCGCCGTCTGGGATACGCAGAAGGGCAGCTGGTATCAGTGGCTCCTCGGTGTCCGCGATGTCCCGGCCGACCCGGCCAACCGTAGCGACCTGCGGGTCTTCTTCGACCGCACCCTCACGCTGCAGTTCGCGACCCCGACGCCTGCCCCGACCTACGGCATGATCGCCATCCCCGACCTGGGCTGGACGGCGGGCACATGGCATCATGTCGGCCTCACCTGGCGCGCGCGGGAGATGCGCC
>VGFB01000918.1 GCA_016869015.1 Armatimonadota bacterium | reverse complement strand
CAGCGCTCGGCGCCTCCCGACAACCGCCCGCGACCGCTGGCGAGACCCAGCTCGCCGTCCGACCGGTGCCAACCCACCTGCACGGCGCGGGCTATCGCAAGAGCCTGATGACCCGGAAAACGTTTGACAACCGCAGGCGGGTTTGGTACTCTCAGTGCCCGCGCGGGCAGCGAGCCGGCTGTTCGCGCGCGTATGATGGTGCGCAGTGGGGCGTTGGGCGCAATCACCCATCCAGCCGGGTTACCGAGACCCACAGCCGCGAGCGGCGCGCTCGGTAGCGGGAGCGCGCAGTTCTGGCGTGGCTCCGAGGCGCTCGGCTGGAGGGCCATGGAGATACTGAAGGGGATCAGACCAGATGGCTGAGTTGAAGGAGTCGCGCGACGAGCTGGCCGGAATGGAGTTGGAGGATCGGGTCCTCCGCGTGGACCGGGTGCGCAAGACCGTGAAGGGCGGGCGCATCCCCAGTTCGCGCGTCATGGTGGCCGTCGGCGACGGTCGCGGACGGATCGGCATCGGCATGGGCAAGGCCCGTCAGGCGCCCGACGCGATCCGCAAGGGGATCGACAAGGCGAAGAAGACGATGATCACCGTCCCTCTGGACGGGCTCACCATCCCGCACCCGATCCACGCGAAGGTCGGCGGCGCGGAGATCCTGCTGAAGCCGGCCTCGCGCGGGACCGGCATCATCGCCGGCGGCGCGGTGCGGCATATCGTTGAGCTGGCCGGGATTCGCGACATCCTGAGCAAGTCGCTGGGCAGCCAGAACGTCCTCAACCGGGCGAAGGCCTGCTTCGCGGCCCTCAAGCTGCTCCAGGACCCCGAGGACGTGGCCCGCCGTCGCGGTAAGAGCGTTCGTGAGATGACCGGGCGAGAGGTCCACAGCGCCTACGGCACCAGCAAGCCGCCCTCCGAGGAGCCGGTTCCGGAGATCGAGCTGGACATGGACGGCGACGACATGTAGGCAGCACCGGTCCGTCCGCGGACACGAGACACACTCACGGGCAGGTACCGCACCCGCGGCGCGCCTGCCCGTTTCGCGTTCCTCGGCAGGAGACCCGGCGGCACGCCCCGAAATGGGCGGCTTGCCATCCTCACCACCCGGGCGGGAGACCTGCCATGCCCCCTACCGATCTCAAGCCCCTGCGGACACCCAAGGCCATCGCCGAAGCGGTCGACCGAGCCGTAGCGTACACGCCGAGCACCGACATGCACACTCACCTCTACACGCCGGCCTTCGGCTCGCTGCTGCTCTGGGGCGTCGATGAGCTGGTGACCTACCACTACCTGATTGCCGAGGTCCTGCGCACCAACCGCAGCGTCTCGTCCGAAGACTACTGGGCCATGCCGCTCGCCCGGCGCGCCGAGCACATCTGGCGTGTGCTCTTCGTCGAGAACGAGCCGATCTCCGAGGCCCGGCGCGGGGTCCTCACGACGCTGGCGAAGCTGGGGATCACGGCCGGCCCGAACGGCCTCGCGGAGGCGCGGGAGTACTTCCGCGACGTAACGGTGGAGCAGCACGTGGACACGGTCCTGCGGCTCAGCAACGCGCGGTCAGTGGTGATGACCAACGACCCCTTCGACGACGCGGAGCGCGCGGTCTGGCTGTCCGAGCCCGACCCGGACCCGCGCTTCCGGGCCGCCATGCGGATCGACCTGTTGCTGAACTCGTGGGAGGCGGCGACAGCGAAGCTGCGCGCGATGGGCTACCCGGTCAGCCCCGTCTTCACCCGGGCCACCTATGCCGAGATCCGCCGTTTCCTGGACGATTGGGCCGAGCGGATGGACCCGTTGTACCTCGCCGTGTCGCTGCCCTATGACTTCACCTACCCGGCCGACGACGCGCGCTCGCGGATCATCGCCAACTGCGTCCTGCCTTTCTGCCGCGAGCGCGGCATCCCCTTCGCGATGATGGTCGGCGTGAAGCGCCTGATCAACCCGGCCCTGCAACTCGCGGGGGATGGCGTGGGCCTGTGGGACATGCGCTCGCTCGAGCGCCTCTGCGCCGGGAACCCGGACGTGCGCTTCCTGGTGACCGTCCTGGCCCGGGAGAACCAGCACGAGCTGTGCGTCACCGCCCGCAAGTTCCCGAACCTGCTGCCCTTCGGGTGCTGGTGGTTCCTCAACGACCCGAGTCTGATCCTCGAGATGACGCGGATGCGGGTCGAACTCCTCGGCTTCAGCTTCGTCCCGCAGCACTCCGACGCGCGCGTGCTGGACCAGCTCATCTACAAGTGGGCGCACTCGCGGGCGCTGATCGCCACCGTGCTCAAGGAGAAGTACGCCGACCTCGCCGCGACCGGCTGGCCGCTCACCGAGGAGGCCATCCGCCGCGACGTGCAGCAGCTCTTCGCGGGGAACCTCGAGGCGTTTGTCGCGTGAGCCCCCCTACCGCATCGCCTTCGCCAGCGCCTCTCCGGCGGTGATGCGCGCCTGCAGGACCGCGTCCGGGTTGGGCATGATGTCCGTGGAGATGCGACCGCCCTTGTTGGGGATGGTGACCAGTGCGCGGGCCTCGTCGAGGGCCTTCTGCGCCGCCGGGTCACCCTCCGCGCGTCGTGCCAGCTCGTAGAGGATCTCGTAGTCTTCCATCCCCTCCCGCGCCGCCATCAGGCGGATCGAGGGCACCGGATCGTCCTGGTGCAGGGCCTGGCCGGGATAGGTCAGGTAGCCGTCACCGTTCGGGTAGCGCACCCAGTAGTAGTCTTTGCCCTCGTTGCTCTGGCGGATGTACGTGTGCCAGCCGTACCGCCACGGGTCGTAGGTCCACCAGGAGACGCCCCAGAACTCGTAGGCCTCGACGTTGTGCTTGAAGCAGAACCAGGGGAGCAGCCGCTCGATGCCCAGGTACGGCGTATCGAGGCACAGGTGG
>VGFB01000917.1 GCA_016869015.1 Armatimonadota bacterium | reverse complement strand
GCGAACACTGCCTGTCGGCGCTCCGCGGTCCCGTAGACGTGGCCTACTTTGCTCCCACTCACCTGGACAAGATCCCCTCCTCCGGCTTCGACTTGTACCTGCATATCGACGATGGGTTCCACTACACGCTCCCGGACGCTCTGCGCCCGAGTGCGTGGTGGGTCATCGATACCCACATCACCTACGACCGCGACCGGGACAAGGCGACGACGTTCGATTTCATCTTCGCAGCGCAGCGAGAGGGGGCCGAGCGGCTGCTGGCGGATGGCCTGTGGCCCGTCTGGTGGCTGCCGCTGGCCTGCAATCCCGAGGTCCACCGGCGCCTGGAGGTGCCACAGGACCTCGATGTGGCCTTCGTGGGCAACCCGGGCTCGCCGGAGCGTCAGCGGCTCCTGGAGCTGGTCCAGGCCCACTTCCCGAACAGCTTCATCGGGAATGCCTATGGGGAGGAGATGGCGCGGGTCTACTCCCGGGCGAAGGTCGTGCTCAACCGCAGCATCGGCCGCGACGTGAACATGCGCGTGTTCGAGGCGCTGGCCTCGGGCAGCCTGCTGATCACCAACGACCTGAGCGACAGCGGCCAGGCGGACCTCTTCCAGGACGGACAGAACCTTGTCACCTATCGGACGGATGACGAGTTGCTGGAGAAGATCGCCTACTACCTGGCGCACGATGGGGAGCGGGAGGCGATCGCCCACACGGGCCGAGAGGCGGTGCTGGCGCACCACACCTATGCTCATCGAATGCGTTTCATCCTGGAGGCGGTGAGCGCGCAGACCGAACGGCAGGTGGGGGAGGCCCAACGTCGCGCCCGGCCTGAGGCGTACTACCACTTCTCGCGCCCCGACCTCGCGGAGCTGATGGCGCCGGAGGGGAAGCGCCTCTTGGACGTGGGCTGTGCGGCCGGGCGATTGGGCGAGGAGCTGAAGCGCCGAGGCGCCGCCGAGGTGGTGGGCGTTGAGCTTATCCCCGAGGTCGCAACGGAGGCGAAGGGCCGTCTCGACAGCGTCCTCGTTGCCGACGTGGAGACCGCCGAGTTGCCGTGGCCGGAGGATCACTTCGACTACGTGATCTGCGGCGACCTCCTCGAGCACCTGCGCGACCCCGCCGCCGTACTGCGCAAGCTGGCCCGCCACCTGAAGCCCGAGGGGGAGGTGATCGCCTCCCTGCCCAACATCCGCCACGTGGCCGTGATCAGCGAGTTGGCTCAGGGACGGTGGCGGTATCGGATGTCGGGGATCCTGGACCGCGATCACCTGCGCTTCTTCACCCGGCGCGAGGCGCGCGAGCTGTTCCGCAGCGCCGGACTCATCGTCACGGAGTGCCGTCCCGTGCCGACCCCTCAACACGCGCAGTGGGAGGCGGCCGGGCGGAGCCCGAACCTCCAGCTCGGGCCGCTGGGCTTCCAGGCGCGGTCCTCGGCGGACGCGGAGGAGCTGTTCGTCGAGCAGTGGCTGCTCCGCGCGCGACAGCATCCGTTGGCGAGCGTGCGCGGCCTGGCCTCCATCATCATCCCCGTGTGGAACCAGCTGGAGCACACCCGGCTGTGCCTGGACAGCCTGCGTGAGCACACGGCCTACCCGCACGAGATCATCGTGGTGGACAACGGCTCCGACGATGGCACGCCGGAGTGCCTCGCGGAGCAGGCGGACGTCACCGTCATCCGCAACGACCGCAACGAGGGATTCATCAAGGCCTGCAACCAGGGCTTGCGCGCGTCCGCCGGCGACTACCTCGTGCTGCTGAACAACGACACGGTGGTCACGCGCGGGTGGCTGGAAGGCCTGCTGTCGATCGCCGAATGGGACCCGGCCGTGGGTCTGGCCGGGCCGGTCTCGAACAACGTCAGCGGCCCCCAACAGATACCGACCGGCTACTCGTCGCTGGCGGCCATGCACGAGTGGGCCGCGGAGTACACGCGAGCCCACGCGGGTCACCTCGTGGAGGCCGAGCGGCTGATCGGCTTCTGCCTGTTCATCAAGCGCGACCTGCTGGACCACATCGGCTTCCTCGATGAGCGGTTCGGGATCGGCCTCTTCGACGATGATGACCTCTCCCTGCGCACGCGCCGGGCCGGCTATCGACTCGTCTACACCCACGGCGTCTTCGTCCATCACTTCGGCAACCAGACGTTCCAAGCGCTCGGGATGGATGCCGAGGCACTGCTGGAGCGCAACTGGGAGCAGTTCCGGGAGAAGTGGGCGCAGGACCCGCAGGGCGCCGAGCACCTCGGTCGGCTGTACGTGTCTGTCCCCCGATCTGACGCAGCCAAGCCGGCGCAGACCGGTCGCCGCATCGCCGTGGTCAGCCTCCTCTTCAACTGGCCCTCGACCGGCGGCGGGATCATAAACACGGTCGGGATGCTCCGCGGCCTGGAACGGGCGGGCTACGAGGTCCGCCACTTCTACGCGCAGGCTGCCGCGTTGGGCGTCGGCGACCTGCGGGCGCCCCTGGACACACCGAGCGTTCCGGTTCCGCTGGGCGATGGGGTTCCTGGCCGGCAGCAGTTGGGGGAGGCGTTCCGCGAGGCCGTGGGGAGCTTCCGGCCGGACTGCGTCATCGTCACCGACTCCTGGACCTGCAAGCCCGTCCTCGCCCACGCGGCAGCCGGCTACCCGTACCTCCTGCGCTTCCACGGGCTGGAAGGGCTCTGCCCGCTGAACGGGATCCGGTTCGTCGCGGATGGGTCAGGGGCACCCTCCTGTCAGACCCACCTGCTAGCCGATGCCGGCCGCTGCCGGGACTGCGTGGCTCGCCATCAGGGGCAGACGGGGACGCTGCACGCGGCCGAGCGGGCGATCAGCGGCGCGGCGAGTGAGGCGTATGTGGAACTCCTCCGCGAGGCCCTGGCCGGCTCAGCCGCCGTGCTGGT
>VGFB01000916.1 GCA_016869015.1 Armatimonadota bacterium | reverse complement strand
AGCGTCCGGCCCGTCGCCGAGCTGTACACATCGCCCCGGGGCGAGGAGAGATAGAGCTTGAGCCGCCCCTCGCTCACCATGAAGCAGTACTGCTTCAGGTCCATGCTGCACAGGATCGGGGCCATGGTGGCCGGACCGGTCGGCGGGCAGCTTCACCCGTGCCTCAATGGCGAAGCCCTGGTCCGGCCCGAAGTCGAACGGAGACGCCCGCTCGACCTGCGCGTAAGACTCGCCTCCGGGCAGCTGAAGCACGCCGCCCGCAACCTGCGCCCGGCCGACCAGCTTCGCGACGTGTCCGTTGCCGCTCTCATCGGCAATGACGCCCGCCTCGTCCCCGTCAAAGACCCAGCGGGCGACCAGGCGCTTCTCCGGCACGAACCGCTTCTCGGCGAGCGACAGCTCACTCCCCCCGAACACGCGGTACGTCGCGCCCCGCTCGGTGTCGAACACGACCGTGTCGCCCTCCATGCGACCGGGCGCCGCCCCCTGCATCGGCAGCCTCACCACCTTCACCTCGCTCCCCGGCCAGGGGTTCCTCAGGCGGCAGGTCTTGCCGGCCATCGACCGGATCCTCACCCCCCGCACCTCGGTCCCGACGTGCCCGGCGGCCACCTCGAACCCGCCCACTGCGAGATGCCCGGTGAAGCTGTCGTTCAGGGACGTCCCCGGCGGCGCCCCGGCGTAGAGATGGATGCGCCCCGGCCAGGATAGCACGCGCCCCTGGGCCGTGAGATACGGCTGCTCGAGCATCCCCAGAAACAGGCGGATCTGGGCGAGGTAGCCCGGCCGCATGCTGTGCTCCTTGTCCGGGAGAGCCTCGTAGGAGCGCCGCGCCAGAGCCAGTAGAGCCGGGTCCGAATCCAGGCTGATGTCCTCCGCCCACAGCGCCATCACCAGGTTCGCGGTGATGTTGTAGTTCAGCAACTGCGGCGCGTCCCGCACATCGCAGAACACCGGCCCGTCGGGCGTGTCCAGCGTCGGGTAGGGCGCCAGGTCCTCGGCAATCTCCCGCCACCGCTGCCGTTCGTCGGCGTCGACACCCAGCGTCTCCGCGGCCTCGACGCACGCGCGCAGGTGGTACTTCACGAAGCTCAGCGCGCCCACCGAATCACGGTTCAGTTCGAACCCGGGGGTGAAGCCCCAATGCTCCTGCGAGACGGTGGGGGTGACGTGGTAGTGGCCGTCGTCCCCGCGCGTCACGTAGTCCGCGTAGAACCGTGCGCCCTCCCGCAGCATGGGGTAGGCCCGCTCGCGCAGGAAGTCCAGGTCCTGGGTGTACTGGAACACCTGCCAGAACGGCTGCAACATCAGGGCGGTGTTCTCCAGCCCCCACTCCCAGGTCACGTTCGAGTAGACGACGCGATCGGACTTGATCGGGTAGTGCACGAGACTGAAGGCGATGCCCGAGCAGCCGTACACTTCGCGCGCGTTCCGCTCCAGCATCGGCCGCATCTCCTCGAACAGCCGCAGCCGCTGCTCGAGGCTGTCCGCTTGCCCGGCGACGATGGTATCCGCGAACTGCCCCTCGTTCCAGTGGTAGTCGCCGTGCCAGGGCGTCTGATCCGCGTACGTGCAGGCCGTCGCGTTGTAGTGCATCACGCGTGAGTCCCGCCACCCGCGCAAGTCCTCGCCGGAGACGTTGCGGCTCGCCTCCGCCAACGCCTCCGGCCCCCCGGCCAGCGCCGCCTGCAGTCGCCGCCTTGCCGCCGCGAGGGGGTCCTCCGCATCACGCGTCGTGACGACGGTCAGGTAGAGCGTGAAGGAGGCCTCGGGACCGGAGACCGCGGCCGTCCCTAGGCTTCCCGACGGCGACTCATTGACGCGTTGCGCCGCCAGGCGCAGCTCATGCTGATACCCGGCCAGCGCCTGCAGGCCTTTGGGGGTGGCCGGATGCACGACGAAGGGCTCCAGCGCGCCGGCGATCTCTGACTGCGCCGCAGTCGTGTACGCCGGGCCGTCCAGGGCCGCCATCATCACATACTCAAAGCCCCGAGGGAACGTCTTCTCCGCATGGAAGCGCTGCCGCACCCAGAAGAAGCGCCCCTCCGCCCCGGCCTCCGGGTGAGGCAGCGGCCCGTTGTCCGCATCCCGGCTGTAGTCGTAGCCGGTCTCCCCGCCGTAATGGCACATCGCGTCGACGCTCGTGCCCTCGGGAGTCGTGTCCTGGTGGCGGAAGAGCTCGATCGTAAGCGGCCGCGTCAGACCCGCGCAGTCGGCCTGGACCACCAGCAGGTTCTCCGTCCGCTGAAGCCGCGCCCACAGGGCCGCCCGGGCCGGCCCCTGCTGCGCGGTGGCGACGAGGGTCTCCTCGGGCCCCTCGCCCGCGCTCCACTCGGCGCCCTCGAGGTCCGGGCAGCGCAGCCGCAGTTGCCCGACGGGCTTGGGGCAGGGGAAGTCGTACGCGAGGTACAGCGCGTGCGGCGCGTCGGGCAGACCGAGGTCGCTCTGTCGCCCGATCGTGCCTTCGAGGCAGACCCGGCGAACATCGTCGAGGGTGATGGCGCGTTTCGCGTCCCCGAAGTAGCGCCGGTCCCACACATCGTTCTTGGCCAGGCTGAAGACGAAGGGCGACGGCCCGCGCCAGAAGCTGATCTCCAGATCCTCGTTGTAGAAGCGCCTGATCTCGTGGGCCGGCCCCGTGAGGTACGCCGCAGCCGCCGTGTTCCCGCGATCCTCGCGCACGTCGAGCGGCCGCAGCACCACCGGCGCCTGCGGCTGTGCCAACCCACCCATCATCGTCAGAACGATGAGCATCTCACACCCGGGGTCGCGTCTTTAAACTTCTGGGCTATCTGCTTGACTCAGGTTGAGGCTCCTTGGGCGGCTCAGGCGTGGCATTCCCGCCGAGGAGCTGGTTGAGCGGGACAGGATCG
>VGFB01000915.1 GCA_016869015.1 Armatimonadota bacterium | reverse complement strand
ACGCCACCGACCCGGTGTTGCCCCAGTGCGGACCGTGACGCGCCGGCCAGACGCGCATGCCTGCCGAGGTTGTCGGAAGCAGCCGCCCCTCACCCCGCCAGTTCGCGAAGTCGTGCGAGGTGAGACCGGTCAGCGCCGGATGCTCGGGCACGCGCACGAAGGCCTGGCGCGGCACCACGTCCTGCACCCGGAAGCCGAGCGCCTCCAGTCCCTCGAGGCCCTGCTCCAGCACCAACACCCGCAGCCCTCTCCGCACGTCCTCGGCCGTGAAGGGCAGCCGCCCCCCCTGGTCGAGGGCTCTCGACCCGATCACCAACACCTCCAGGTCCGCCAGGCTCTCGCCGAGGGCAACTGGCCGCGCCGTCAGACCAGCCTTCGCCCATTCCTCCGCCGTCTGCCGGCCGGGATCGTACAGCCCCCAGCGCGAGGCCGACGCGGGCGGGGCGCCCAGGCGCGGGAGGAAGGTCAGGGCGGCCTCGTCGCGCACGAGGACTTGCGCGTCGCGGCCCGTGACGGTCAGGCTCAGCGTCGCGGCGGTCCGGGTGGTCACAGGAGGAACGCTGAAGCGCACGGGACGTTTCTCAATCGCGCCCGGCCCCATGCGGAACTCCTCGGTCCCTTGGGCTACGGGCCTCCCATCCGCCTCCAGCTCCCACTCCGCGATGAACGTCCGCTCCCCCGGGCCATCCCACACGGCGACGATGCTGCGCTCAGCCGACGCTTCGGCCGCGTAGCGTGGCTCGACGGCCGTGAAGCGGTCGGGAGGGCCGCCCAGGTAGACGAGCAGCGGCTGCATCGTGTCACGGTACGCGTCGTACAAAGGGCTGGCCCAGTCCGGGCGACGGTTCAGCTCCTCAGCGGTGCCCGACAGGCCCTCGTACAGATACCCCAGGTGACCGGGGTCATACCCGGGCGGCACGCCGAATCCCACGTCGAAGAACCAGGGGAACATGCCCCCGTTCTGGCCCCAGGCGCGCCAGGCCTTGTTCACCCGGCGGATGAACCGGTCCATCACCGCGTGGTAGGCGGTCCACTCCCCCAGCTTCGCGAGGCTGCCGTCCTTCATCCAGCGTGTGGTGCTGTCAAACGGCGACGTGATCGCCGGCGGCTCCTGCAGCCTCAGCGAGGCCTCGATGTACTCGTCCCTCTCGGCAGCGTAGGCGGCGTCGCCCAGGTACGTCGCGGCATACTCCGTGACGTACGGCACTCGCGCCCGCCGGAAGAAGTCGACCGTGAGGGGCGAACCGTGCTCGATCGCCCCCCAGGGCACGTCGCCCTCGCGGCTCCAGGCCGAGAGGTACTCCTCCTGCTCGGCCAGCGGCGTCCAGTTCAGGTACAGGTTCGAGGTCTGCACGTCGCCCGTCGGGCCGCCCTGATGGTGGTAGACCAGTCGCGTGGCGTCCACCGACCGGATCAGGTCCTCGACCTTCGCGAACCACGCCGGCTGAGGCGAGGTCGGCCGGCGTCCCAGTTCCTCCGGCCACAACACCGCCTGCGTGTTCATCGAGGGCGTCCACATGAGGATCGACGGGCGGTTCTGCCGGTCCATCCCGCGCAGCCAGGTGCGCAGGTCGCGGAGGTAGAGCGCTTCCGCCTCGGGACCCAGGAGCGCGTCGCGGACGATGCTCATTCCGGGCGCCGGCATCAGCACCGCCCAACCGCGTTCGTCCGCCGCGTCGAGCAACTCCGACGTGCCGCCCTGCAGTCCGGGGCCGGGGAAGACCCCCCACACCTGGTACCAGCCTGTGGGGTTGGGCTGAAACGCGAGGGCGTTGCAGCCCATCCCCTCGTAGAGCAGCATCTGGGGAACGCCGGGGGTGAACGTGCTCAGTCGCAGCCGGAGCGGGTGGCCGTTCAGCACGAGTTCCCGACCCTCGGTCCAGATCTCTCGGAAGCCGAACCGCACCGGCTCCGGGCGGTCCAGGACGCTCCCATCGGCCCCTACCACCGTCGCGTGCAGCAGATAGAGGTAAGGGGCGCCCACCTCCCACAGATGCGGGTTCGTCCAGGGGATCGTCAGTGCCTGGACCAACGTCTCACCCGGGCCCTCCGCGGCCTCGAGCCGTGCTGTGCCCTCGGGTAGACCCTCCATCTCGCCCTTGAGCTCCGAGACCTCCAGCCGAAGCTCGGCCCCTCGGGCGGGCGCGAGCAGCCGATACTCCGCGGAGACCGCCAGCTTCCGCTCGCGAACGCTGGTGGTCACGAGGAGGTTGGTGACCTCGCACACCGGTGGCAGCGACACCAAAGACACGCCCCCCGAGATGCCGGCGGGGATGCCCCGTCGCACTTCCTCCTCGCCCTCGAACCACTCGCTACGGGCGGCGTGCCGGATCGACAGGTCGCGGAAGAGGTCGATCTCTCGCCGGTTCTCGGTGCCCTCCCACCAACGCGTAACCCACAGGCGCACCCGGGCCGACTCGCCCGGCGTCAACGCGGCGGTGACCTCCAGGCGCCCGTCCGGGCCCTTCAGCTCGCCGATCCGGCGCCCGTCGATCATCAGGACCGCGTCACACTGCACGCCGCGCAGGTCCAGGGCCATCCTCCGCCCTTGCCAGTCGGTGGGGATCGCAACCTCCGTCTCGTACCACGCGCTGTTGAGGTCCCTCAGGTCCTGCTCGGCCCACGGCGCGCCAATGACCGCCGGAGGCCGTCGCCACGTCTCGGTCCATAGGTATGGCAGCGCCACCTCGACCCAGCCGGTCTCCGGAGGCTCGACCCCAACCGACCCAGGCTGGAACCGCCACTGACCGAGGGGAGTCCCTTCGCGAGAGAGGCCCGCGTCTGGGGCCCCCACGGCAACAGGCAGAGGAAGCGTGCAACAGGCGAGAACGGCGGTGCACAGGCCTGGCATGGGTGGCGGTGCCCTCTCTGGGCCTAACCTCG
>VGFB01000914.1 GCA_016869015.1 Armatimonadota bacterium | reverse complement strand
CGCCGCTGTCCTCAATGAGGTTGTCCTCGAAGAGGTTGCGGTGCGGGTCGCGGAGGGGCACGGGGTGCTCGCGGAAGAGGATGCCGAGCGCTCCGCTGCGCCGGATGGTGTTACCGCGCACGAGGTTGTCGGTGTCACGGTGGCCGATGGAGATACCGTACTTGCCGCTGTTCTCGATCAGGTTGCTCTCGACGCGCCCGTACCTGACGCCCCAGCAGAAGAAGAACCCCTGGTCGCAGCCGCGGATGACGCAGTTGGTCACCACCGGCCGCTGCGAGCCGCTGCCGGGGTGAAGGCCCAGGTCCGCGTTGTTAAGCGAGCGGCACGAGTCGATGGTGACGTCGTCGCAGACCTGCCAGCTGATCCCGTCACCGTTGTTGTCGCGGGTGGTCACGTCGCGGACCGTGACGCGGTCGCAGTCCTGCAAGAAGAGCCCGCCGCCGTAGTTGCCGTTGAGGTTCTCGTTCTCCGCCCGGTTGCCGTCGATGGTGAGGCTCTCGATCGTGAGGTCGTTGACATTGTCGCCCGTCACCACCGGGAAGAGCCTCGCCGCCTCGGCCTCCATGTCGATCCAGAAGTTCTCGCGCGGGTCGCGGTCGAGATGGAGCACGTTCCCCTCGACCGCCACAACCGTCCGCTTCACGAACTGCTGCTTGGCGTAGTGCGGGCACTTCCCCCTCAGCAGGATGCCCCCGCCGACGCGGAAGAGCGACCCGTCCTCGACGGTCACCGTCGTGTCGTACCAGTCGGTGTCATCGGTCAGCCTGGTCGCGACGGATGGGCACTTGCGCAGGATGGTGTCCTCGCCCGCCCCGACCAGCCGCAGGCCGCTGCGCAGGAACAGGGAGTTGCCCATCTCATACGTCCCGGCCAGTATCCGCACGGTCCCTCCGCCGAGGGCCGTGACGTAGTCGACCGCCGCCTGCAACGCCAGGTGATCACGCCCAGTGAAGTCCGCGCTCTCCGGTCCAGTCGTAACGGTCAGCAGGTCGCTCACAGGCTGCCTCCATCTTCTCTCCGGCCTTCGGGCGCCGACCACGCGAAGGCTCGCGGCATGTCGGGGAAGGGGTTCTCGTCGAAGCGCCGCATCGGTACCGAGCGGCCGAACTGCTGGTCCGCGAAGTCGAGAAAGGCCTGCCAGTCGACCAGCCCGTGGTCGTGGTCGCCCTCGCGGTACCAGATGCCGGTTCGCTCCTCGGCGCCGAGGAAGCGGTAGACCTCTCTCGCCGCGTCGAAGGTCTGGTACGTGCCCGAGGGGTTGGCCCAGACATCGCCCAGGGCCTCGGTCGAGAGCAGCGCCCTCGGCGCGACGAGGGCCTTCAGCGCGTGTTGATCGAAGGGCAGGTGCTCCTCGCGGTCGACGTACTCGGCGACGCGCGGTGAGTACCAGTAGGGGACCATCCGCCAGCCGTCCGCGAGCTTCTCGCAACTGTCGCCCTGCCAGCGGAAACAGCCCGCCCCGCCGCTCCCGGAGTTGTTCGGCGCGGTGAGCGCGATCCGCTCGTCGGTCGCCCCGGCCAGCAGCACGGTCTTGCCCCCGCGCGAGTGCCCGACGATCGCGATCCGCTCCGGGTCCACGTCCTCCCGGGTGAACAGGAAGTCCACCACGCGATGGTAGCCCCAGGCCCACGCGGACAGCGCCCCGAAGTCGCCCTCGGGGAACACGGAGTACAGGCCGCTGCTGCGCGCCGAGTGGTAGGCATCGGGGACGATCTCGGTGCGATTGAAGGTCGCCAGCACGTAGCCTCGCTTCACCACCTCCGTCGCCACCGCCTCGGTCACATACCTCCAGCACCCGTCGCCGCAGACGACGACCGGACGCCTGCCTTCCGCCTCCTTGGGCGCGAGCAGCTGCAGGCTGAACCCGAAGGGCCTCGCGCCGCCCTCGATCCCGAGGCGGTAGCCGGCGAACTCCGCGGGGAGCGTCCCGCCGAGCATACAGCTGTGGGGATGCAGCAGCTCCGCCTGCACTTCCGCCCGCGGCGGGAGGTGACCGTACTCGATGTCCAGGATCAGCTCTTGCAGCTCCTCCCGACGGCGCCGCCAGTCCGCCTCAGTCTGCACTCGCGCGCCGCCGGCGAACTCGAACAGGTCGGGCAACTCGCCCTTCAGGACATGCATGGTGCGCTCCCGTGCACTCCGGATCGGCCCGGTGGCGCTGGTTCGCCTCGGGGTCTCAGCCACCTCTGTTCCCCTGAGGAATCGCCACGGCCCACCGACTCCCGCCGGTGGGCCGTGGGCGACAGGCTGTGGGGTTCTACGCGAGCCGCGCGCAGATGGCGTCCCGGATCTCCTCAGGCGTCACGCCCCCATCCCCGTCGGCATCCGCCTGCAACAGCCGCTCCTGCGCAACCTGCGGCACCTCGCTCGCCGCCAGCCGGCCGTCGCCGTCCTTGTCGAAGTGCCGGAAGAGCACGGTCGCCCCGGGGCGCGGGCCCAGCTTCTCGCGCGCCGCCTGCAGCTCTTCCTTCGTTACTGCGCCATCGCCGTCGGCGTCGGCCTGCATGAGCTTCTCGGCGAACTGCGCGGGAAGCTCCTCTTTGGTCAGCTTACCGTCCTGGTTCGCATCGAACCGTTCGAAGAGCTTGTCGATGAACCGCCCGCCCATCTTCCGGCGTGCCTGCTCCAGCTCTTCCTTCGTGACCGCCCCATCGCCGTCAGCGTCGGCCTTCATGATCCGCTCGGCCACCGGCTCCGGCAGCTCGTCCTTCGTCAGCTTGCCGTCGCGGTTGAGATCGAACCGCTCGAAGACCTGGTCGATCGACGGAGGACCGCCCGGCCCGCCGGGCCCGCCGCCGCGGCCGGGGCGTGCCTGCTGCAGCTCCTCCTTGGTCACCTGCCCGTCGCCGTTGGCGTCGGCCGCCGCGAGCTTGTCCGCGAGCTTC
>VGFB01000913.1 GCA_016869015.1 Armatimonadota bacterium | reverse complement strand
GCCCCGGCCGCTGTCTCGCCGTTACGATGGCCAGGTCGACCTCGAGGCCACGATCGAAGGGGCAGCGCGTCTTTGGGGGGGCTCAGGTCCCGGAGGTGCTGTCTCTTCCGGCGGAGGGCGGACGGAGTCCGTCGACGGGGCGCCCCCGCGCGGCTCCCTCTCACCGTGGCGTGATCGAGTCGCTCCCACCTGACCGCCGGAGGTGTGTCAGGTAGTCCCAGATGGCCTGCTCGGCCGCGTCGATGTCTGGGTGGCCGTCGGTCAGCCGCGCGAGGAGCTGGTCGTCGGGCTCGTCGTCGAGGCGGATCTTGGGAAGCGCCACGTTGCGGAAGCCCTCGACGAGCACGAGGTCGTAGCCGCCTGGGAGGCGGGCCAGGCATTCATCGAGGGTGAGGCGCGCCGCGTGGAGCCTGATGAACGTCTGATCGGCGCCGCAGACCAGCACATCGGCTCCGACGGCGAAGAGGCGGTCGGAGTCCTTGCCCGAACGGTCGACATCGAGGGGGTGGTGGGAGTCCTTGATGAGCGCCACCCGCAAGCCGCGTCCGGTGAGGCGTGGCACGAGGCGCTCAAGCAGCAGCGTCTTCCCGCTGTTGCTGTAGCCGCACACGCCGATGACCGGGACGGGCAGACGTCTCGCCGCCTGGCTGACCGAGGAGGCCGGCACCTGCGGGCCGCCATCGCCGGCGATTACCATGACTCCTCCAGCACCACCGGCGCCAAATCGCCGATCTGCCACTCGGCCCGGTCCTCGGCCAGCACGACCAAGGCGTTTGCCGACGCGAGACCCAACATGTCCCCCGAGCCCCGGTGAGGAACCGGATGCGCGTGGAGTTGGCCGGCCTCGCAGGTCACCGTGGCCGGAACGAACGAGCGGCGGCCGGGCTTGTGGGACAGGGGCCCCGCAAGAGCAGCGGTGACCGGACGGGAGCGCCTGGCCGTGTGGCCCCCCAACTGCTCGAGGGCCGGTACCACCAGCACGCGCGCCACCACCTGAGCGGCGACCGGGTTCCCAGGCAGTCCGAACACAAGCGTGGCGCCCCGAACGCCGAACAGCGTCGGCTTGCCGGGCTTGATGGCCACCGTCCGGAACAGGAGTTCTACGCCCAGCCGCTCGAGAACCTCCGGCACGAAGTCGCGGTCACCCTTCGACACGCCGGCGCTGATCAGACACACGTCACTCTCCAGCCCGACGCGGGCCAGCTCCTCCAGAGCGGCGGGGTCATCAGGCGAGATCCCCAGGCTCCGCACCGCGACGCCCACTGATGTGAGGATGGAAGCCAGGCCGACCGAGTTGCTGTCACGCACCTGCCCCAGCCGCGGCGTGCAGCTCGCCGGCACCACTTCGTCGCCTGTGGTGACATGCGCCACTCGCGGCAAGCCGACGACCGGAACGGGATCGAGGCCCACGGTGGCCAGCAGCGCCGCCTGCGCCGGGCCGATGGTGGTGCCGGCGGCCAGCAACCGACTGCCCGCGCGGAAGTTCTCCCCCTGGCGGCAGACGTTGGCGCCGGGCGGGGGAGCGCGGCGGACCAGGACTCGGTCGCCCGCAAGGTCCTGAGTGTCCTCCACCATCACCACCGTGTCGGCGCCCTCGGGAACGATCCCTCCCGTCATGATCCGAGCGCACTCACCGGTACCGATGACGCAGAGCGAGGGCTGTCCGGCAGGCAGGTAGTCTACGCAGGCCAGGGGCACGGGCGCCCCCCCCAGGTCGGTGCTCCGCACCGCGTAGCCGTCCATCGCCGAGCGGCGATAGGGAGGGTCGTCCTGGTCGGCGGAGACATCAACGGCGAGGGCGCGTCCCAGACACTCGGTCAGCGGCACAGGCCCCGGCGTAAGCGCCGGGGCGTGCTCCAGGACAGTCCGCAGCGCGTCGTCGTAGCTCAGCATCTCCCGCAACCTGACTGGCCGTGACGGATTCCGCCGCCTGCACCAGAGCCCGCCGGCGACGCGGGCTCATTGCCCGCCTGAGCGGGACCCGGCTACGGCGTCGATGGCCCCGCATCTTCCGGAGCCGGCCGAAGGGTCTCACGCCCGGAGTAGACCGTCATGCGGCTGTCCCGCACGAAGCCCGCCAGGAACATGCGCAGCCGGCGGGCGAGGTCAACGCCGAGGGCGGTGGGAGCGCCCACCGCCGCAACATCACGAAAGCCCGCCCGGGCGGCCTTGGCAACCATCTCGAACGACAGCCGCCCCGAGAGCATCAGCAGGCTGCGCTCCGGATCGAGGCCTTGGGCGGCGGCGGCGCCCACTGCCTTGTCGAGGGCATTGTGCCGGCCGACATCCTCCCGCACGACGGCGAGGGCCGGGTCAAGCGGAAGCTCCGCCACTGCGGCGGCATGCGACCCGCCCGTACGACGGAACACGTCTTGCGTCCCGTCCATGGCATCGCGGAGGCGCAGCACGTCGGCCGACGAGACGCGCTCGCCACTCGGAGCGAACGGAGCGATGTCGTCCGCGTAGGCCTCGATCAGTTCCAGACCGCACAGGCTGCACGACGAGAACACCTCACGGTACCGGTGCTGGATGGGTTGGCGAATCTCCCCGGCCAGCTGCACGCGAACCTCCCCGGCCGGGCCGGTCCGCCCCTCCCGACAGAACGTCACCGCGGCGATGTCGGCCATACCGAGCGCCAGTCCCTCGGAGAACAGAAAGCCCAGCGCCAGCTCCACCTCAGCCCCGGGCGTGCGCATCAGCGTTGCCGCGGGCTGCCCGTTGACCACGATCCGCAAGGGCGCTTCGTCGATCACCAGCCGACCGGCAGCCTCGGTGCTCGTCCCGTCGACCAGCAGGCAGTCGAAGGGCCTGGCAACGACATCGGAACCGGGCTGGGGGACAGGCGTCTGACCGGCCACCGGCTCACCACGCCTCCGGAAAGGCAGCGTTTGCGAACA
>VGFB01000912.1 GCA_016869015.1 Armatimonadota bacterium | reverse complement strand
GGCCGAGGCGCTCGAACGCCTCCTCCCACCGCGGCCAGGCCTGCGTGGCGCCCAGGTCCCACCACGACAGGCTGGTCATCAGACGCTGCGGCCGGACCGGCTGCGGCGGGACCTCGATGAACTCGATCGGCACGCTCATGCGCGGCGACTGGTATGCCCCCCAGGTAAGCTGATACTCCAGCTCCGGCCTCGCGTCCCCCTCCGGCTTGCCCGTCAGGTAGAGGCGACCGAAGGTCTTCGTGGAGCCGCCCTTCGAGGGGAAGGTCCAGGTGTAGGTTGGCCCGGCCACGACCTGCGCCTCGTCGAGCGACTGCCCGCCCAGGCTCCCGCCGAGGACCTCGACGCCCCCGGGCAGCGTAAGCGCAACGCTCATCGGCTCCTCCGACGCCCGCGACGCCGCCACACAGCCCAGGGGTATGGGTGTCACGATGTTCGTCGTGATGTGCGCCAGCGGTTTGTGGAGGTACAGGGCCGCCTGAGTCACCGTGAAGTCGGTGAGGGAGGTCTCGTCGAAGGCGACGCTGAGCGGGTCGTGGTCGCCTCCGAAGACGTACATCTCATCCGCGCACGTCAGGCCCGCCGCGTAGAACCGCAGGCCGACGTAGCGACCCCGGGTCCTCAGGTCGGCAAAGCGCAGCCGGTGAACCCATGCCTTCCCCTCATAGGGAGGCACGCCGAAGCGCGCCGCTTCACCACGTCGCCACTTCGAATACTCCGCGACCCGGTAGTACGGGCCCTCGAGATCGTCGGCGACGAACGCCTCGACCCACCCGGGCATCGCGATCCCCGCCTGCGGCGAGCCGCCCAGGAAGCGGACGGCGATCTCGTCGATCGGCTGCACCTCACCCAGGTCGACCGCCAGGTTCACCCGCCCCGAGTAGGACCATCCGACCGCGAGCGCCTCAAACCACATGCACTGGTCCTCGCGTTGGGTCAGCTTCCCGTCGGTGAGGTCCTGTCCGTCGGTGTCCCCCTCGGCGGTAAGGCCGTAGTCCGGGGTCGGAAGGTAGGTCACCGGCTTCCCCAGCGCCAGGTTCGACCCGGGATCGAGATCGCGCGCATCCTGGGCGTGTGTAGCCGAGATGGCCATCAGAACCGCCGTCACAATCATCAGGACTCCCCTCGTTCGACGACCGCGCCCTTGACGGGCTCCGCCGGCCGGGCTAACCTTCCGTCGCCAAGGCCCTTCCCGTCCGACACGGAATCGACCTCGCCTAAGGGGATTCCCCATGCCGATCGCTCTCACCCCGCTGTGGTTCCTGGCTTACCTGACGCCGGCGGTTCAGACCCAGCCCCCGCCTCCCTGGCAGGCGTTCTACGAGGGCGGGAAGTGGATTCCGGGCGCGACGGCCTGGATCGGCGATGGGACGCGCTCGCAGCGGACGGAGGAGGGGCTTGTCATCGCCGATGGCTCCACCGAGAAGGGCAGCGGCCGCCACTATATGCTCAACTGGCGGGCCGACCCCACTCAGGGCGCGGCGCTCGAGGCGCAAGTGAAGGCCGTGTCGTGCTCCCAGCCGTGGGGCTGCGGGATGTCCGTGGCCGACGGCGTCCATGAGGAGTCGCTGACCATCTTCCCCGACCGGCTTCTGCTCGTAAACGCGAAGCGGGAGTTCCCCTTCGACGCGGCCGGGGGCTTCCACACCTACCGCCTCGAAGTCCAGGGGGAGGACCTGCGGCTGTTTGCGGATGACCGGCTCCTCTTCGATGGTGCGGGGGCCTTCGTGACTCCCGCGCAACTCGAACCGCCTCGCAACCAGTGCGGCTTCGGCTGCGGCGCCTCCTCGGCGACGGGCGAGGCGATCTGGGAGTGGGTGCGCTTTCGAAGTGCTCTGCCCGAGAAGGAGGCCCTCAAGGTGGAAGCGATCCCCGGTCTGAAGATCGAGCTCGGCGAGCCCTTCGAGATCATCCCCGGGGCCATCTACACCAGCTTGTTCAGGTTCCGGGATGGTCGGCTGGCCGTCGGCGGAAAGCACTCCTCCGATGGCGGGCAGACCTGGACCGACGGTCCGGGCATGGGCACACACTGCTTCGAGTTCCCGGACGGGGAGGTCATCGGGCTCGGCTTCAACTCGAAGAAGCTCGCCGACGGCGTCTTCGAGGTCCCGCTCATTCGCTCGCGTGATGGGGGGGCGACCTTCGAGGAGTCGGCGGCTCGCTTGAACATCCCCCAGGGCACGGGCGGTACGGGGGACGACGGCAAGTACTACGAGGGTCCGCCGGTTGATCACGCCATCGTGCAATGCCGCGACGGCTCGCTGCTGACGGCGATGTACGGCTACTTCAGGACGGACACCGTCCTCTGCGAGGCCTTCCCGCCCGAGTGGAAGCTCTACAAGTATCGCACCTGGGTGATGCGCTCCACCGACCGCGGCGAGACATGGGACTACTGGGCGACGGTGGCGTACGATCCGAACATCGGCATCGAGAGCTTCTGCGAGGCGGACCTCCTGACGCTCCCGAGCGGAGACCTCCTCTGCTTCATGCGGACCGGTGGGAGCGGCCCCAGCTTCTCGCCGCTGTACCTGAGCGTGTCCTCCGACGACGGGAAGACCTGGGAGACCCCGCGCCCCATCGCCGACCGGGGCGTGTGGCCGAACGCCTGTCGCATGGCCGACGGCACGCTGATCGTCACCTACGGCCGACCCGACAACTGGCTGGCCTTCAGCCTCGACGACGGGAGGACCTGGGTCGGCCACACCTGCCTCTACCAGGGCGCGACCACCAGCTACAACAGCGTCGAGGAGGTCGAGCCCGGCAAGCTCCTCGTCGTCTACGACAGTCACAGCCTCGACGCGGACGGCAACCCGGCCAAGGGCATCAGGGGCCAGTTTGTGCAGGTGCAGAGAGGATGAGTGGGCTCGGGGCCCCAACCCCCTCGTCAGCGGGGGATGGTGCTCCGTTCCCA
>VGFB01000911.1 GCA_016869015.1 Armatimonadota bacterium | reverse complement strand
TCCTGTACCGCATCACCCTGGCGGGCGCGATCTTCCTGGGCTTCATCGCGGTCATTCAGTACTACGTCGGGCCGATCACGGGGGTCTCGACGTTCAGCCTCGTTGGCGGTACCTCGCTGCTGATCGTAGTCGGCGTGGCGCTCGACACGATGCAGCAGATCGAGGCCCAGCTGCTGATGCGCGACTATAAGGGGTTCCTGGACTAGCCGGGAGTCTCGGAGGGCCTACGTGAGTCAGGCGGCGGACGTCATCTTGCTGGGCGCGCCCGGAGCGGGCAAAGGGACGCAGGCGAAGCTGCTGTCCCAGGAGCTCGGGATCCTGCACATCTCGACGGGCGACATCCTGCGAGCCGCCGTGGCCGCCGGAACGCCCTTGGGTCGGTCCGCCCAGGCGTACATGGATCGGGGGGATCTGGTGCCCGATGAGGTGATCGTGGGCCTCGTAGGGGACCGGCTCCAGGAAGCGGACTGCGCGGACGGCGTGCTGTTTGATGGGTTCCCGCGGACTCTCCCGCAGGCCGAGGCGCTGACCCGCGTGCTGGCCGAACAGGGGCGCGCCGAGCCGAAGGTGCTGGCGATTGAGGTGGGGGAGGAGGAGCTGGTGAGGCGGTTGTCGGGACGCCGGACGTGCCGCACCTGCGCCGGCATCTTCAGTCTCGAGGCGCTGAGCGGCGCGACCGCCTGCCCGAAGTGTGGGGGAGAGCTCTACCAGAGGGCTGACGACGCCGCCGAGTCCGTGGCGCAGCGGCTGAGGGTCTACGCCGCCCAGACGGCCCCCCTGCTGGACTACTACGCCGCGCGCGGCGCCCTGCGTCGGGTCGAGGGCCAGGGGGCAGTGGATGAGATCGCCCGCGTGGCGCTGGCGGCGCTGGGAGCGCAGGGGGCGGATTGATGGCCCGCAGGGGCACCCGGCGGCAGCCCATCGCCAAGAGTCGGGACGAGTTGGCGGCGATGCGCGAGGCCGGGAAGGTGGTCGCAGGCTGCCTGGACATGCTGGCGGGGCTGCTGGTGCCGGGGGTGACGACGGCGGAGCTGGATGGCCGGGCCGAGGAGTACATCCGGGATCACCGCGCCACACCGTCCTTCAAGGGGCTGTACGGCTATCCGGCGACGATCTGCTGCGCGCCCAACGATGTGGTCGTGCACGGCATCCCCGACGCGCAGACGGTGCTGCGCGAGGGGGACATCCTGGGGATCGACATCGGGGCCCGCATGGATGGCATGCACGCCGACATGGCCCGCACCCTTGAGGTCGGGCCGGTCAGCGAACGGGCCCGCAGGCTGATCGACAAGACCCGGGGGGCCCTGGAGGCCGGGATCGCGCAGGCCGTCGAGGGGAACCGGGTTCTGGACATCAGCCGGGCCATTCAGGCAGCCGTGGAGGGGGCCGGGTATTCCGTGACGCGGGAGTTGACCGGTCACGGCATTGGGCGACGGTTCCACGAGCCGCCGTCCATCCCGAACTTCGTCGAGCCGGGGCAGTTCCCCGACGACTACGCAGTGCGGCTGCGGCGGGGGATGGCCTTGGCGATCGAGCCGATGGTCGCGGAAGGGGATTACCGGCTGGTGCGGGACCCGGACCGCTGGACATATCGAACCGCCGATGGTAAGCTGTCGGCTCATTTCGAACACACCGTCGAGGTGACACGGGCAGCTCCGCGGGTCCTGACCCTGCCGGGGAGGCCTGAACCGAAGGCCGCCGACGAAGGGAGTGGAGCAGCCGGCAACGGCGATCATGCCTCCTAAAGGTAGACCACCCAGAAAACGGAAGCAGCCCAGGCCCGAACCCGATGAGCCGCAACGGGAGAAGGCCGTTCGCGCTCAGGGGATCGTCGTGGAGAAGCTCCCGAGCGCGATGTTCCGCGTCGAGATCGAGCGGGAGGACGGTCCGGCGCACGAGGTCCTCGCGCACGTCTCCGGCAAGATCCGCATGCGGTGGATCCGGATCATGGCCGGCGATCGGGTCACGCTGGAGCTCAGTCCCTACGACCTCACGCGGGGCCGCATTGTCTGGCTGCACAAGTAGCGACCGGCGCGGGCCGGCCGGGAGCGTCGGGGTCCGCCGGAGAGGGCGGGCGGCGGTGCTCGGTGGGTGTGCCCGGCGCGGTCGGCGGAGGAACCGTCATGAAGGTCCGAGCGTCCGTGAAGAAGCGCTGCAACAGCTGCAAGATCGTCCGCCGCAAGGGCGTCGTGCGCGTCATCTGCAAGGAGCCCCGGCACAAGCAGCGTCAGGGCTGAGCCCTGGCGACCGGCCGTCACGCCGCGTCGGCGTGGCCGATGGAGGAGTCGACCCATGCCCAGAATTGCCGGTGTAGACCTGCCGCGTGAGAAGCGCGCCGAGATCGCGCTGACGTACATCTACGGCATCGGGGCCACACGGGCCAAGGAGATCTTGGCCAAGGCGAACGTCAGCCCCGACACGCGCGTCCGCGACCTGACGGAGGACGAGGCGGCCCGCGTCAATGAGATCGTCCAGCGCGACTACACGGTCGAGGGCGATCTGCGACGTGAGGTGCAGTCGAACATCAAGCGCCTCATTGAGATCGGCGCCTACCGCGGCATGCGCCATCGGCGCGGGCTGCCCGTGCGGGGCCAGCGGACGCGGACGAACGCGCGCACCCGCAAGGGCCGCGCCAAGACCGTGGCCGGAAAGAAGCGCGCCTTGCGCAAGACGTAGTCGCCGCGAGTCGGGCCGCGCGCCGATCTTGCGGTGGACGGGTGAAGCCGCCTCGAAGCTGCGTCCGGGCCGCAATGTGCGGCCGACGCAGCGGGGCAGGATACGGAGCAGACAATGCCAAAGCCCTCTGGTGGAAGCAAGCCGCGCAAGCGCGAGAAGCGCACGCTGGCCTACGGCCACGTGCACATCAAGTCCACGTTCAACAACACGATCGTCTCGGTGACGGACGCCGACGG
>VGFB01000910.1 GCA_016869015.1 Armatimonadota bacterium | reverse complement strand
CACTGCGCCGAGCCCACGCTCTGTCGCACGCGCATCTCCAGCAGGTTGTGGTCCTCCACCTCGATGCGCACGCGTCGCTCGCCCCGGTCCTCCGGCCCCCACATGCTCCCCCAGATGAGATACGGGTCTTGCGTGACCCTCGCCAGGAGAACGCCGTCCTCGACGCGGACCTCACCGAAGTACTCCGGCTTGTCACCGAAGCGGTCGATGGCCTCCGTGTCGCCCTCCTCGAAGTCCCACGCATCACCGTAGGTTGCCGTGGCATAGTCGTTCGGGGCGGCAGTCGCCCGATGGGCCTCCGCGGGGCGCAGGTCAGGACCGGCGACCAGCAGCGGGGCGACGTGTTCGTAGGCGGCGGCGTCGAAGTACAACGCGAAGCGTCGTGTCGCGTCGGCCGGCGTCTCACCGGGCGCGGCGAACTCGAGCCGATCGCCACGCGCGCCGCAAGCGACCTCGCGCGCGCTGGCGAGGTCGACGAGATGGAAGGTGCCCGGATCGGGCGCGCCCGGCAGCCCGAGCTGCGCCAGATCGTGGCTCAGGTTCAGCGGGGTCTCGAACCACGCGTCCGTCCGCTCGCGCTCCTGGGGGACGGTCTCGATGTGGGCCCGGTAGGGCAGAGCCGGGTACGCCCAGCCCTCGACCCGGCGTTCGGGCGGTTGGCGTCGGGTAGCGCGAGGCGGGCCTCCGGCTCGCACGCGCTCGACGGCGACCCGGATCTCGTCCGCAGTCAGCGGGCGAGCGTACAGGAAGACCTCGTCGTACACGGCCTCGGCATGGTCGGGCGAGGCATCCGAGTCCCGCCCGATGTCTAGCACCCGGCCTGGCCGACCCGCTTGCAGGTCGAGGCCCGCGGCCTCCGCCGCCGGCTGCCCGTCCAGGTACAGCCGCATCTCGGCGGCCGTAGCCGAACCGACCCCGCTCCACGTCACCGCCAGGTGATGCCACTCCCCCGGCTGCCACCCGGCGATGGAGGCCGTGATCTCCCGTGAGGCGCCGCCCTCGCTGGGGAAGATGAAGAAGCGGATCGTCCCGCCGCCGGCGACGATCGACCAGCGGTTCCGCTTCCAGCCATCGGGCTCGCCCTCCGGCCCGTAGATGCACATGAGCGTCCGCCCGACCGGCTCGTCGCCGGCCCAACGGGGTAGGATCCAGGCGGCGAACGTCCCGTCCGCCACGGGGAACGCCCCCCCGACGTCATACCGGCAGTCCTCGTCGATGAGCGCGCCCTCGCCGACCATCCCGGCCTCGAAGCCCACTTCGCCCACGGACAGCGGCCCCACCCCGGCCGCGGACAGGGCCGGGTCGGTCGTGCCGTCAAAGGGGACGTACAGGACCGGCAGGTCCTGCGCGTGGGAGTACCGTGCTAGAAGCATCGCAACCGCTAGAAAGATCATGGGCCTCTCCGATGGGTAACCGGCGACCCCGCCCGTCAGCTGCTGGGCCCGCCGCCTTCGCCGCTGCCCCTTAGGTTCGTGGGGGGGAACCGTTTGCCTCCAATCGGCCCCGGCGCGCGTCTTGACTTCGCGTCGCGCGCTACCGTATAATCACCCACAACGGACCGCGCTGGGCATGAGGGGCGCGGTTCGCTGGTTTGGGTCGGCGTCGGTCGCCGGCTCGGCGGGGTCGTCTTTCGCCGTTGACGCTTGGTGCTCTGCTGCTGGCCGCACAACGAGGAGTCGGGCGCGTCGGGGGAGGGTGTCGGGTCGGCGTGCATCCTGACGCTCGGGGGCGGAGGCCATGCATCAAGTGCATCTGGGTGACGTCGCCTGGTCCGCACGGACTCCTCGCGACGAGGAGTTGGTATTCCGTGCCAGACGAGGACGCCGTTCGGCCGTCGACGAGTTGCTCCGGCGGTACCGAGGTCTCGTCGAGAGCAAGGCGCGGCTCTACTACCTCGCGGGCGCCGACCACGAGGATGTGGTCCAGGAGGGCATGATCGGCCTGTTCAAGGCCGTGCGCGACTTCTCCGGAGCTCACGCCGGAGTGTTTCGTTCCTTCGCCGATCTGTGCGTGACGCGACAGATCATCACGGCCGTCAAGGCGGCCAGCCGTCAGAAGCATGTGGCGCTGAACAGCTACATCTCCGTTCACGGACCGGCCGCGCCCTGCGACCCGGAGCAGTGCCTGATCGACATCCTGGCCGAGCGCCGTGAGCCGACGCCCGAAGACGCGGTCGCTCACCGCGACTTGCAGGAGCAGATCACCGGACGCGTCAACAGCGAGCTGTCCTTGCTGGAGGGGCGGGCCTTGCGGCTCTACCTCCAGGGACGCTCCTACAGCGAGATCGCCGGCGCGCTGCGCTGCAATGTGAAGCAGATTGACAACGCGCTGCAGCGCGCCAAGCGCAAGATCACCCGCAGCCTGTGGCCCGGCGTCGTCGCCGACTGAGCGGGCCTCGCGGAAGCCGGCGTAGCTCAGGGGTAGAGCAACTCACTTGTAATGAGTAGGTCGTCCGTTCGAATCGGACCGTCGGCTCCACCTCCCTGAAGCACTTGCCGCAGAACCCGTTGACGGGCACGCCCCGTTCGCGGTACAATGAACGTCTCGGGACGCTCTGCCCTGCTCGCAGACGGAGTGGCGGGGGCGGAGCGTCGTCGTGTCTTGGCGGTGCGGCGGAGGGATGCCGGAGCGGTTAATCGGGACGGACTGTAAATCCGTTGGCCAGCGCCTACGGTGGTTCGAATCCACCTCCCTCCACCAGACATGCAATCAGTCCGGTCCCTGTTGGGGCTCGGTCTGTTGCCCACGTAGCTCAGTCGGCAGAGCGTGTCCTTGGTAAGGACAAGGTCACCGGTTCGACCCCGGTCGTGGGCTCCAATGAACGGCCGTGCGAAGTGTTGAGTGCGAAGCGCTGGGGGGTGTTGTGGAGTCGCACTCCGCACTTCGCATTTCTGACTTCGCGTTATCCGTACT
>VGFB01000909.1 GCA_016869015.1 Armatimonadota bacterium | reverse complement strand
CTCGCCGTCCGGCTCGACCCACCGGTTCCAGAACGCGTCAAACCGGGCCTCCCGCACCTCGGCATCCGCCAGCCGCTCGAGCTCTGCGGGCGTGTCGGCCGCCAGCGCGTCCAGGACGTTGCACGCCACCCGCCTGAAGGCGTGGTCGCCGATCAACATCCCAAGGTCGGTGAACCGAAGGGGCCCTGACATCTCCGCCCGCTCGAGTCTCGTCTCCCTTACCATGGGGGCCTCCGAGTGTGTTGCAGGATCAGACGTCGAGCGCTGTTGTCGAGCGCCAGCACGATCTGGTCGAACACAGCCAAACGCTCCGCCACTTCGTGCGGGCTCACCGTTGGCACGGGCGCTCCGTGCGCGATCTTATGTCGGAGGTTCAGGTGGTCCTCAACGAGCGTCTGAGTGTCGCGCTCGCTCAGGGGCGCAGCCGTGGCCCCCTGCCAGGTGTGGGTACCCACCGTGACGCCGAACCAGATGTCCTCCCCTGGAAGGAGGACGTCGAACAGTGCGTTGAACAGGCCGCGCACCGCTTCGGGCGACGGGCTGCTGAACCTGCGGTGCCCCTCTCGACCCACGACATGCGTCTCGCGAAGCCTGACGGCCACCATGCGGTCCCCCGTCAGGCCATCCGCCGTAACCTCGAAGAGCCGCACAACGTACGCCTGGAATGCCGCCGTCAGCGCCACGACCCCCGCCTGGGCCACCGCTTCCGACTCGGCAGGCGTCAACGGCTGGGCGGCCCGCCCGGCAGGCGGTACGCCGTAGTCGTTGAGCACCGCTATGAGCGCGCTCACTGCCGGACGGTGCAGGGCCTGCCAGGTGTCGATGTACGCGATCGAGGGCAGCGCCGCCACCCCCTGTGCTGAGCCGCTGACAGTCGCTCGCAGGGCTCAGTATACGTGTGCGCCCGCCCTCCGTCAACGATCCGGATCCAGCGCCTCCTTCAGCCTCTCCGCCCCCATCGCCCCTGCCACGTACGCCAGCGGTTCGCCGACGGGCTGCCCGTCAGGGACCGGATTGCCCCACAGGTCGATCACCTGGAGGCCGGCGGCCTGAGGGGGCGTCCAGCCCTGCCCGCCGGGGTGTGCGGAGATGACGGCGACGGAGCGCAAGCCGTCCTTCGCCTCGAAGAGGTAGGCAGTTACGGCGTCGGTGAGCGGCGCGGCCTTCACGAACCGCGTGTCCTCGAGGTGCCATGCCAGGATGCCGTGGGCGGCGCCGCTGGGGTGCAGCGCACCCTCGGGGGTGACGATCACGCGCCACTCCTGGCGCGCATCGAGAGAGCTCTGCGCGTGCATTGAGTAGAGGAACAGGCGGCTGCAGCCGACCGAGAGCACGCGGACGAGGTAGCGGCAGAGCCGGTCGGCGGTTTCGGTCTGGTTCTCGGTGTTCTCCCAGGGGGGACGGTGGTGGTAGAAGCCCGGGCCGATCGTGTCGCGGGCCGCCGAGCCCTCAGTCATCCAGACGGGCTTTGGCAGCGCGCCGTGCGCCTCGGAGATCGGGCCGGTCGCGGCGTTGAACCCGACCTCAACCGTGTCGCCGGGATAGCCTGGCTTGCCGCCGATGTACTGGTGATAGCAGATCACGTCGCAGTGGTTGAGGCCGCCGGCCTCCAGCACCCCCCGCGTCCAGTCCGTGCCGGAGGAGTTCTGGCCGCTCGCGCCGCCGGTGGTGCTGTTGAAGCCCAGAACGGCGATGGACGGGTCGACGGCCCTGGCGGTCTCAAAGGCGGTCTGCATCATCCGCGCGAAGTCGGCCTGCGGATGCTCGCTGGTGACATAGCCCGCGCGGTCGGGTCGGCTCTCATCGTAGGCCACGCCCCACCAGGCGTGGATCCAGGGCTCGTTCCACACATCCCAGGCGCGGATCGCGTCGCGGTACCGCTCCGTCACCGTCCGCACGTAGGCCGCGTAGTCCTCCATGCGCTTCGGCTGATAGTACCGGTCGAAGTAGCCGTTGTGCGGTTTGCCGGGGTAGTAGCTCGCCCACTCCGGCGCCGTGCCCAACTCGCCCAGGATCATGACGTGGTCGCGGCGATAGCGCGCGATCTCCTTGTCTCGGAAGGTCCACTGCCCGGGCTCGCGTTCGAGCCACCACCAGCCCACGTACTCCATCCCGGCGTCGTGGAGGCGCGTCCAGTTCGCGCCCACGGCCTTGGCCATGAGGTTGTGCCGCGTGGTGGAGAGCGTGTGCACCCCGAAGGGCGAGTCCGGCGCGTCCTTGCCCCAGTACCGCGGGCGGGGCAGGCGGTGCACGACGATCTCGTTCGGCGCGCTCAGCCGCTCGCCGCGGTTGTCCTCGATCCAGGCTTCGATGCGGAACGGCCCTAGCTTGCGCTCGGGGAGCACGTCGTAGCGCAGCTTGCCCGTGGCCGGGTGCATGTCGAGCACCGGTAGCGGCACGTCGCGCTCCTCCCCGTAGACGTTCACGACCTTCGCCCGTAGGAAGCCCCCTGGCGAGCCGGTCATGCAGTAGAGCACCTCGGCGGGCTCGTCGGTGAACTGTACGCCCGCAACCGAGGCGTCGGACGGCGGCAGCGCGAGGTGCGCCTCGCAGGGCAGCTGCGGCATGTACTCAGCCGGCTCCTCGCCCGCCGCGACCTGCACGGCGTCCAGGCGGTACGGGCCGTCGGACTCGATCCGCAGCGAGTACGCCCGCGCCATGAGCGTCGGCGTGAACTTCACCGCGGCCCGCCGCCACTCGCCGTCGCTCAGCTCCGTCACGCCGCCTGCGATTCGCCGCCCGTCGCAGTAGACGCTCAGGGCCAGCTTGCCGACCCCTCGCGCGTAGAGGCTCGCGACGTGAGGATCGGGCAACGGCGCCGCGAAGGGCGCGCTCCACAGGGCGCAGGTTCCCTCGGTGTCGATCCGGAGGCTCGGGGAGCCGCTCGGACCGGGGAACTCGGGGTCGGGGGTGAGC
>VGFB01000908.1 GCA_016869015.1 Armatimonadota bacterium | reverse complement strand
GCCGTGCCGCGAACGCGAAGTGCCGCGAGGCGGGCCTGGACAGCAACATCCTGAAGGTCGCCTTCTATGTGGACCTCCCCGATCCGTTCGACGATGAGGGGTACGAGAAGATCACGGCCAACTTCCGGGAGGCCGCGCGCTTCGCCCGGCTCGCCGGCTTCCCCGCCCTCGCCATCGACACGGAGTACACGGCCTACCAGTTCGACCCCGACTGGAAGGGCTACGACCTCACGCAGCACTCCGCCGATGAGCTGGGCGCGAAGTGGCGCGAGCGCTGGGCGGCCATCGCGGCCGGGATCGTGCGCGAGTACCCGCAGGTTGACCTCATCGTCCTGCCGGAAGGCGCGGTCTACTACGCGCGGTTCTGGAACGACATGTTCGCCGGGATGGTCGACGGGCTCATGGCGACGGACCACCAGGCGGGCGTCCACCTCTTCTGCGAGGGCTCCTACCAGGTGCGCTCGCCCGTCGGCCTGAAGGACCAGGCGGAGGGCGCGATGGACACCACCGCGGCGCTCCTGCCCCCGGGCCCGCGCGAGTGGTTTCGGAAGCACGGGGATGTCGCGCTCGGGCTGTGGCCGCTGGGCTACTACCGCGCCATTACCGATGCCGAGGGCAAGTTCCTGGGCTGGTCCGGTCGTCAGGAGCTGTTCGGCGACCGCATCGTGGGCTCGTACGCGGACAAGGGGCCCAACTACCCGCTCGCCGAGTTCCACCTGCAGTGCGCCGCCGCGCGGACCTACACGGGGAAGTACGCCTGGATCTACGGCCACGGCTCCTCGTGGTGGCAGTTCACCCCTGAGGACGAGGCGAGGTACAAGCAGAGCTCGCTACAGCACTTCCCGAGCGAGAACTACCTCCTGCCCACCGTGCCGAACATCGAGGACTACTACCGCATCGCCGCGGCGCGGGAGGTGCTGAAGTAGCACCCCGGCCTCAGTCGCGCGTCAGCCCCGTCAGCGCCTGCCGCCGGACCGCCGCGAGCGTCGCTGCATCGGCGGCCTCGACCGCTTGCCGGGCGAGGTCGCTCGCGCGCTGTCGGTCCCAGCCCGGCTGAGCCGCCAGCAGCGTCAACAGCGCGTGGTCCTCCGCTCCGTCGCGGTAGGCCTCCCAGCGCTTTGAGGGGATGAGCTCGGTCTCATCGCCGTCGTACACGACGGCGTAGTCGTGGCGGTCGGCGTCCCACGGGTCCCAGACGCTGCCCCCGCAATCGGCGTAGTCCCAGAAGCCGAAGCCGCGCAGGTCCTTCACGAACGCCTCCCAGAACGCGAGCCGGAAGGCCCGCAACGGGGAACTGCTCTTGCCGAGGACCTGATACATCCACACCTCCTCGGCCGTCTCGCGACAGAACGCGAGGCGCTCGTCCTTGGCCGTGTCCAGGCTCGGGCACCAGATATCGACTACCGGAGCCATCAGCTCCATGTCCGCGGGCGTCGCGGCGCCGTAGGGGTTCTCGAAGATGCGAATCCGCGGGTCGGCCGCGTGAACCAGTTCGCCCACGATGGCCGCCAGCTCGGCCCGATCCCCTGAGGGCTCGTCCACGATGTACAGCGCCCAGTGGTCGTAGCCGAAGCCGCGCTCGGCCATCCCCTCGGCCAACTCCTTCGCCCATCGCTCCACGTGCGCGCGCCACTCCGCCGAAGGGTACGCGGGCCCGCCCTTGGGCGCGACCTGGTTCACGCGGTCGCCGATCTCCATCCCGGGCCACAGCAGGAAGCACTTCGCGCCCGGGTGCAGCTCGATCTGAGCATCGAGTCCCGTCCAGTCCAGCCCCTGCCACTCGCCCGCCTCGGTGAAGGTCGGCCACGGGGTAAAGACGCCGTGGATGACGTACGTGTTGATGCGATGCGCGCGCAGGTCGGCCCGTGACTGCGGGATGCGGTCCTTCACCAGGTCCCAGGTGGTGTAGTCGTAGGCGAAGGTGTGGATGGCGAGCTCGTCGGGCAGCCCGATGTCGTGGATGTGGACCGTGAGCGGGAGGCTGAAGCGGGTCCCGGCGGCCTCAACGCTGACCTCCATCCGGTGGCGGGCCGGCCGTTGAGCGGCCGCATCGATCATCAGCCACAGGTCCTGCGTGAGGCCCGGGGTCAGCTCGACCTCGACGGGCCCGGCGCCCGAACCGACCTTGACCAGAGGGTCCCCGATGATGAGGCCGTCGGCGGTGGGCACGTAGTGCAGCAGGCGCCAGGTGAAGGCCTCCAGAGGGAGCCGGCCCGCAAGGCTGACCTCGACGCATTGCGTCGTCTCGGTGAGGTTGGTGAGTCGGAGGCACGTGGGCTCCGTCTCGCCCCTCAGCAGCTGGACCATCTGCTGTCCCCGCTTGGCGGGGCCGCAGGCCAGCAGCGGGGTCACGTCGCTGTAGGGGTCCGCCCAGCGCGCGCAGACGGTGGGGACCGTCTTCCCCCAGGCCGCGCGGTTCACGCGCGCCATCAGGCCGAACACCTCCGCGTGTAGGGGGAAGTAGGGCGGGCCCCGGCGCGCGTCCAGCGAGGTCGGGAGGTCCTCGGCCACAACGAGCCGCTCGCGCAGCGCCGCGAGGTCGGGCAGCAGCGCCTCCGCCCCGAGCTGCTGAGCCGCGGCCTGCACCGCGGCCAGGTCGTCGAGGGCACGATCGCGGGCGCGCTGCTGGGCCAGCCGCGCCAGATCGGCCGCGGTCACCTCCCGCAGCCTGAGGTCATCGAACCACACGGTGCCCGTGGATTGGTGCAGGTAGGGGATGAGCGTCACCCAGGTGCGCTCCTCGACGGGGAACGGGCCGATCTCGATGTATGACCAGTCGAAGGTGCCCGAGAACGTGCGGCTCACCTTGAACGTGCCGCCGCCCTCCTTGCCGATGTACAGCCGCGCCAGCATTGCCCCGGCCCCGGGCTGGATGTCGTCGCCCTTGATCCACCCAGTCACGACGTAGTGGCGCTGGGGCGCGAA
>VGFB01000907.1 GCA_016869015.1 Armatimonadota bacterium | reverse complement strand
ATCTTCGCCCGCGCGTCGAGCCACCCCCCGAGCTTCGCCGCTGCGCGCGTAGTGAGCGCCACGCGACCGGGCTTGCCGCCCTTGCCGCGCCGGATGTTGATGTGCGTGTACTGGCCGCCCTCAACCACCAGGTCCGTCGTCTTCAGGGAGACGGCCTCCGAGACCCGCAGGCCCGCGTCAGCCATGACGAGCAGCAGCGCCAGGTTGCGCTTGCCGCTCGGGTAGCGGGCGTTCACGGCGTCGAGCAACGCGTCGAGCTGCCCTTCGGTTAGCGCGTCCTGGGCACGGCTTGAGGTCTGCTGGGGTCTGTCGCGTCGCACGGGAGGGCCTCCGCAGGGATGATACCGAGATGGGCATGTTCCCGGCATCATATCGCGGAGGCGGGCAGGAGGACATAGGCCGGCCAGAGACCAGCACGCGGGCGCATCGATCCCGCATGACGGAGGAGGAATCGCTGCAAGGGGGGGGCGAATGTGCGACCAACTCATCGCCCCGCGCCGATGCCGCCGTGGGTGCCCTCCAACGGGAGGTGAGGCCGGTGGCAACTCGGAGCACTCCAGCCGCCCTCTGCGTCACGACCGGGCTGCTTCTCCTCGCTGCGGTGGGCCACGGCGAAGTCCCCGACGCCGTTGTTCAGCGAGCCCTCGCCGGTGACTGGGAGGCGGTCCACGCCGCCCTGATGGCTGACGACTCCCAGGCGGCAGAACCCGGCGCCAGACTCCTGTGCGCCCACTCATGCCTGGCGACCAACCGCAACAACGACGCCTTCCTGCTCTTCATGTCGCTGCGTGATCCTGAGTCGGCGAAGGCGTGTGCCGAGTGGACCCGCGCGCTGGTGGCTCAGCATGGAGATGCCGCCGTGGCGCAGTACCTTGCCGGGGACTCCCTCGCGAGGAGTGGCGACCTCACTGGGGCACTTCCGTGCTTCGACGCAGCCTTGGCAGCTGACCCGAGGCTGGCACTGGCGCGCAGCGCTCGCGGAGCCACCAAGGCTCTGGCCGGGGATATGGACGGGGCACTCCTCGACCTGCACCAGTCAACCCAGGTCGCACCGGACTTGGCGGACGCCCACGCGAACCTCGGCACGCTGTGGGTGCTTCAGAGCGTCTCGCCTGGGGCCATCGAGTCATTCGACCGCGCCATCCAGATCGATCCCGACTTCGCCCTGGCCCACAATGGGCGAGGATGCGCCCGGTTCGGCCAGGGAGACTACGATGGCGCGATCGCCGACCTGGAGAGAGCCTTCGGCCTGTGCCCGGCACTCGTTCCGGCCGGTGCCAACGAGGCTGTCATCCTCGCCGCCCTAGCTGCCGAAGCGACTCCGCAGGTCGCCACGGAGAGACCTGGCACCACGATCATGACGAGGTCCGAACTGGGCAGAACGGACTTCACGGGGCTGCGCACGGCCCAGGAGATCATGGGCTTCGACCAGTCTGTAATGCAGTTGGCGGACACGGACTACGTCGATGCCTTGCGCGTCGTCGGTGCCCAGCGGGGGAGCCTCTCAGCCACACGCCAGAGCCTGGTGACCGAGCTTGCCGCCACGGTCGAGGCGATCCCCAAGGCTCGCGGACTGGAGCGACAGCTTCGGGCGGCAGATGCCTTCATAGGCCTGATACCGGTGAGCGGCACGGCGGCGAACACGGTCCCAGGAGGGGGCTCCGGATGGAAGCAGATTCTGGGTCTGACGAGGGCAGGGTCGAGCGTCTTGGCCGACGCGATGCCTGGCACGGGTGCCGGCATGTGGGCCGAGGTAAGCAAGCGTACGCTCGCCCCGGACCTCGCCGGCCCCGGAGGTCCTCTGAAGGCTCTGGTGCAATCGGCGACTTACCTCCTCGGCGAAGGAGCGACGACGTTGCGGATGTACGGTGAGGCGCGTTCCCTCAGGCTCTCGGCAGACCTGCAGACCCTCAACATACAGGACACGCACCTCCAAGGGCTTCAGGACTCGCTGCTCACCAGAGGCCTTCAGCAGGGCTTCGACTTCGGGAAGCCCGGCCTGCTGCAGGACGTGTTGGGGCTGCCCAAGGTGGATCTGTCCGGCAGCGCCACAGGTCCCCTTCGGGAGTACCGCATTCCCGCTGCGGCACCCGTGGCCGCCTTCGGCACGCTACCGGGGGCCACGGGGAGGGCCATCGCCCCGGCCGGGCGTCAGCCCTTCGTGCTCGTGGACGGAGCGAACCTCACGGACCCCGTCCGTCTCGGGGCGGCCCTGCGTGGCTATGAGTCACTGGGTGCACAGACCATTCCCGTGCCGGAGGGTGTCGATCCTGCACGATGGGCCGGCACGCTCGGTCTTCCGACGAACCAGACGATCGTTGCCAGGATCACGGCTGACCCGCCTCAGAGCTACACGGCGCCACGCATCGGCTTCGGCTCCGCCGGGCCCCCCGGTGGCGTGACGATGGACATGTCCAACGCCCGTATCGATCGCGGCAAGTGGCCGGTGATGACGACGTTCGCCTTGGCCTATGGAGCAGGGGCCGCGTCCAGCGAGCCGGAATAGGAGGGCGGTCGGGTGAGACGAGGTGCGTTGCTCTTGCTGACAGGTCTTGTCGGCCTGCCGGCTTGTTGCGGGTGGGCCGAGCAGTACACCGCCTTTTCCCTCAAGGTCGCCCAGCAGCGCATCGAGGCGGCGGGGCAGGGCTGGCGGGAGAGGGAACCTGAGGTTCTCAGCCTGGGGGGCATCACGCGGGTTGAGGGTTTCGTCTACGACCAGCCCAACGTGGACCTCATTCTCGTGGGCGACCAGGACGAGACGCGAGCCGATCTGACGCTCGACGACCTCGTCGTCGCCTTACGAGCCCGGTTCATCTACGGCGAGTGGCCTTTGGTCAGCATCGACCCCACGCCGGACACCCTGCAGACGGAGATGCTGAACGTGCGCTGGGAGGGGGGCATCCAGGACACGGCCTTGGGCCTCGCT
>VGFB01000906.1 GCA_016869015.1 Armatimonadota bacterium | reverse complement strand
GAGCGGCGCGACGCGACGCTCCCCGCCGAGAGCCCCAAGCGAGCCGAGGTCTACACCTGCGGAGACATGAACGTCTCGCTCATGCAGACGAGCCTGGGCCGCACCGTGGTGCTGCAGCACGACGTCGTGACTCCGCGCCCGTACAGCCGCATCAACCTCATCCAGGGCTCGAAGGGCGCGTTCGTGGACTACCCGCCCCGCTTCTTCTTCGACGATGCTCCGGGCCACGACTGGGAGCCGATCGACCGCTTCAGGGCCGAGTACGAGCACCCGCTCTGGCGTGAGCAGGGCGAACTCGCCCGGCAGCTCGGCGGCCACGGCGGGATGGACTTCATCATGAACTACCGCCTGTTGCAGCTCTACCGGCAGGGGCGGGCGCCGGACATCGATGCCTACGATGCCGCCAGCTGGTCGGCCCCCGGCGCGCTCTCTGAGATCTCGGTGGCCTGGGGCAACATGCCCCTCCCGTTCCCCGACTTCACCCGTGACAACTGGCAGCAGCCCGACAACCGCGCGATGCGGTAGTGGCGGGCTCGCGCAGGCTGCGGTGGTCTCAGTCCCCATTCGGGCCTCTCCGGCGGCGGCTCGCCCGTTGCTGCCGCCAGCCACCCCCTGCCGCCCGAGCGGTCCTCGTGAGCGGGCCCGTCAACTCCGGGCGACCAGCGCCCGGTCCCCCCAGCCCTCCATGGTGCTCATGGAGGCGCTCGGACACTCGAGAGGCACCCTCACCCGATTCCGAGAGCGGAAGCCGCCATGGTGCACCGGTGGGGCACCGGTGAGGGTCCGGTGAGGGGAGGCGGCGGTTGGCATGGCATCGGCGGGATGAAACATGGCAGAGCCGAGCCAACGGCCCCCGGCCTGAGCACAGCCCCTGCCGTGTTGACATCTGATAGTGCGCGCTATACGATGAGTTCGCCGCCGCTACCTGCGGCGGCCACGCGGTTGGGAGGGGGCGCGTAGACCCGAGCGGTGGAGCTGACGCGGGCCGAGCGCGCGCCGGCCACGCCCGGCAGGTGTCCGCTCGCTCTGCTAGTGGCCCTGGCCGGCAAGGGCGGCCGGCAGGAGAGGCCGTATCGGGACCTCGGAGGTGATGCGATCGTGGTTGCCTTGCTCGGAGTGATCGTGATCGCCGGGTCAGCGCCCGCAGCAGGGGAGGAGTCCGCGGTCTCAGTCGGGGCGCTGTTGGACGGTTTCCGTGCTGTTGACTGGGACAGCCGCGCTCAGATGCGGAAGCCGGACCCAGCGGACGAGGCCTGGCGGGTACGGCTGCGAGCGCAGCACGCTCTGATGCATATGGGGTCGAGCGCGGTGCCGGGGCTGATCGACGCCCTTGGTGACCACAACCGTCACGTGCGAGCGTTGGCCGCGACGTGCCTTGGCGTCATCGGCGATCCAGCGGCTCGGGCAGGGCTGACACGGCGGCTTCTGCTCGACAACGACCCCACGGTGCGGCTCTATGCGGCCGAGGCCCTGGGGCGCCTGGGCGATCCGGCCGCGGCTGAGTCGCTTGTGCTGGCGGCCAAAGACCCAGACGCCAACGTGGCTCTGGCCGCCCGTGTGGCGGCGGATCGACTGGCAAACGGGCCCGCCATGGGGACCAGCCTTCGCGACGCTGCGCGCTCGGCGGACGATTACGACCAGCTCGCCACTCCCCGGGTGGGCGAACCGGCGCCCGAGATCGACCTCCCCTCCAGTACCGGTGAGCCGGTCCGACTGTCGTCCTATCGGGGCAAGCCGGTTGTGGTGCTATTCCAGCTCGCGGACTGGTGACCAGTCTGCAGCGGCCAGCTCGGGCAGCTGGCGAGCAGAGCTGCTGAGTTCCAGCAGCGCCATGTGCAGCTGCTGATCGTGGTGGCGCAGGAGCCGTTCCGGGCCGCCGCATGGGCCGCGAAGCTCGACACGCCGTACCCGATCCTGGCGGATCCGCTGGCGTGGGTGTGCGCCACCTACGGGGTGGCGCAGCAACTGATGGTGCACGACGAGTGGGTGAACGTTCCGGCGGCATTCGTGATCGACGGCAACGGCATTCTGCGCTACGCGCACGTCGGAGTCGCCTTCAACGATCGGGGGACACCCGATGAGCTGCTGGCGGCGGTAGATGCACTGGGCGAATAGGCCTCTGCGGTCGCCCGGCCATCTTGCCGCACACGCCGTGAGCGGGCGAGTGGAGGGAGACCCGATGGCGGTGCGGGAGGGACGACCCAGCAGTACGCTTCCGGGGGCCCTATTGGCCGGGGCCATGGTACTGGCAGGTGTGTTGGCGCTCGTGTTGATCTGGTCACGCCCGACGCAGCCGACGCCGGAGTCCCAGCGCGGCGGACTGGCGAACTCCTGCAAGGCAAGGAACAGAGCGTCACCGTCGAGGCCCTCGCTGCGGAGCACGTTGTAGCGGCCCACAAACCCCGCCTTCAGCGCCTCCGGGAACTCCGGATCGAGGCCGCCGGCGTCCCGGATAAAGGCCTCAACCTCGCCCACTTGCATGTAGCCGATGTTGAGTAGCCTGGCGATCTCCCCGGTCAGCCTGTTGCGCTTCAGTCTCTCGACAGGAGGCGTCGCTGTGAAGTCGGTCACCGGCGGCATGGGGTGAGCGGCGATGGCCCTGCTCGCCATCTCCAGCTCCGCGAAGCCTACCTCCTGCATCTCCGCGGCAAGCGACTCGCGGACCCAAGACTCGTGATTGCACTTCCAGCTCCGCAGGTCACCGCAAGTGTGGGTGTTCGGCTGCACATCTACTCGATCGTGGTGGTTGCCGCAGAGAAGGATGAGGTCGAGGTACTTCCGGCGTTCGGGCTCAGGGCACTGAGGGTTGGCTCAGGACCGACAACGGCGGGCGGACACGCGGGTCCGCCCCTACGACGGCACGGCGCGGGTCCGGCGACCCGCAGGCACGGACGACAACGGCGGGCGGACACGCGGGTCCGCCCCT
>VGFB01000905.1 GCA_016869015.1 Armatimonadota bacterium | reverse complement strand
TGACCACCGATGGCGCGCTGGCGGCCATCGTGAGCGACGCGGAAGGCCCGACGGCCGCGTGCCTGATCGGGGGGACGGAGTTGGCCGTGGGCGCGGCGCGGTTGAATTGCCGGACGGCGCGGCTCGGCGGCGAGGTGAAGGGCACGGGCTCGGCGAGCGGCGAGTCGTGGTTCGTCCTGGACCAGGATCTCCCGGCCGAGTACGTCGGGCAGACGCTCTTCGTGCCGGACGGCGACGCGCGGCGGGCGTACCCCATCCGCGGGGTCGGCGAAGGAGCCAAGGTCTACACGAAGCGCGGCGGGGTCGGCGTGGAAGCGCGCCCGGGGGCAACCTGGGACCTGCCGACTACCGTCGCGCTCAAGGGAGAGCGCTGATGGCGAAGTACGTGATGGCGCTGGATCAGGGCACGACGAGCTCGCGTGCGATCATCTTCGACGAGTTCGGCGGGATCAGGGCCTCGGCACAAGAGGAGCTGCGTGCGATCTACCCTCAACCGGGCTGGGTCGAGCAGGACCCCGAGGAGATTGCCGACACGCAGCTGGCCGCGGCCCGGGGCGCCTTGGCTCGCGCGGGGCTGGAGGCCGGCGACCTCGCGGCTATCGGCATCGCGAACCAGCGTGAGACGACGCTGGTATGGGAGCGGGAGACGGGCGAGCCGGTCGGTAACGCCATCGTGTGGCAGTGCCGCCGGACGGCGCCCCTGTGCGAGGCGCTGCGCGACGGCGGAAGCGCCGAGGCAGTCCGCGAGAAGACGGGGCTCGTCATCGACCCCTACTTCTCCGGGACGAAGGTCCGTTGGATCCTGGACAACCTCCCCGGGGCGCAAGCCCGGGCCGAGCGCGGCGAGCTGCTCTTCGGCACGGTCGACACGTGGCTCCTCCACCGCCTCACGGGCGGGCGGCTGCACGTGACGGACGTGTCCAACGCCTCCCGGACGCTGCTGTTCAACATCCACTCCCTCGACTGGGATGGAGACATCCTCCGCGAGCTGCGCATCCCCCGGGCGATGCTCCCCGAGGTGCGCCGCTCGAGCGAGGTCTACGGCGCGACGGACGCGCAGGCCCTCGGAGGCGCGGTGCCCCTCGCGGCGTGCATCGGCGACCAGCAGGGCGCGCTGTTCGGACAGGCGTGTTTCGCGCGAGGCATGGCGAAGAACACCTACGGCACCGGCTGCTTCCTGCTGATGAACACGGGCGAGCAGCCGGCCCCCTCGCAACATGGGCTCCTGACCACCGTCGCGTGGGGGCTGCCGAGCGGAACAACCTACGCCCTGGAGGGGAGCGTGTTCGTGGCCGGCGCAGCGGTGCAGTGGTTGCGGGACGAGCTGAAGCTGATTGCCTCGGCCAGCGAGAGCGAGGCCCTGGCCGGCAGCGTCCCCGACACCGGCGGCGCGTACCTGGTGCCCGCGTTCGTGGGTCTCGGCGCGCCCTACTGGGATGCCGAGGCGCGCGGGGCGCTGGTTGGGCTGACGCGCGGGACCTCCCGGGCGCACGTCGTAAGAGCAGCCCTGGAATCGATGGCCTACCAGACCGCCGACGTGCTGCGGGCGATGGAGGCGGACCTGAGTGGAGCGCTGCCCGAACTGCGGGTCGATGGCGGCGCGGCCGTCAATGACTGCCTCCTGCAGTTCCAGGCGGACATCCTCGACGCGCCCGTCGTGCGGCCGCAAGGGGCCGAGACGACCGCCCTCGGCGCGGCGTACCTGGCCGGGCTGGCGGTGGGCGTGTGGAACGACCCCGAGGAACTCGCCGGCCAGTGGCGCGAGGAGCGACGCTTCGAGCCCCGCATGGACTCCACGGAGCGCGAACGTCTCCTGGCGGGCTGGGCCAAGGCCGTCGAGCGCGCCCGAGGGTGGGAGGGTGCATAGGGGCAGGCCGACCGGCGCCCTCACCCCAACCCGACCAGCACGCCCTCCCCCGCCCGTAGCCTCAGCGTGAGGCGGTGGTCGGGGCCGAGGCGGACGTTGCGCGGCTGCGGCTCGCCGCAGACGGTCACAGCGCGGACTCCCTCGCTGAACTCCACGGACACGAGACGCGCGGCCGGCTCGGGTTGGCCGAGCGGGACGGTGCGCTTGTCCACGATCATCGCGCCGTCGGGCCGAGCATTCGCGGCGCGCAACTGCTCCTCAGGCGTCAGCAGCCCGACCATCAGGCTGTCGGTCATCGCGGTGACCAGTTGCCCCTCGCCCGGCGCCAGCGCGTTCAGGGGTGTCTCGCCGTCGGGGAAGTGGACCACCCCGACGCAGCGCCGCCCGATCACCTGCGGACCAACCCTGGCCGTGTAGCGGTTGCACTCCTGCGCGGTCGCGTACAGCGGACCGGGCCCCTCCCCTGCCGGGTCCCACACGTTGTCGTTGTAGTGGAAATACCAGAGGCCCTGCGCGCCGTAGGCCACGCACGCGTACTGCTGGAAGCGGAGCTGCGACGGGCTGACGCTGCCGGAGCAGTTCAGGAACGGCCACAAAGCCATGTTGAGCTTCTCGGCGGACTGCCGGTCGATCTCCAGCCGATCGCAGTAGGCCTTGCGCTTCACGGCCTCCGGCTCGTTGACCTGGTAAAGGAAGGGGTAGTTCTGGGTGGTCAGGAGCGGCATGGGCTCGGCGCCCTGGGCGTCCACGCTCGGGTTGGTGGACATCCAGGGGAACAGGTCCGGGCGCTCGTCCAGCAGGTAGCGCGCGTTGGCGGCCATGTAGTCGTGGAGGCCGCAGTTGTCGCCGAGCAGGATGCCCGCGATCACCGGGCTGCTCCCGTAGCGGTCGAGCAACCACTTCAGCTGCGCGAGGCGCGCGGGGTGATGGGTCGGGTGCTCCGAGGGCGGGTCGGGCGCAATGCCGCCCCAGGGGGTGTCGTTCTTCATGTACGTGTCGAGCATCACCCAGAGCTTGAGCTTCTCCGCCAGCTCGAACTCGAGGTCCGGGTTCTGGTAGTCG
>VGFB01000904.1 GCA_016869015.1 Armatimonadota bacterium | reverse complement strand
GGCCAGGGAGTCGGCTTCGCGCTCGAGGAACTGGAGCGGCACCAGCGCCAGGCCTGAGACGGGCTTGCCGTCGGCGAGGGCTTTGGCTCCCGAGCCAGCGACGACTCCCTCGGCCGAAGCGCGGGACTGGGCCGCCACGCGCCCCTCCGCATCGGCGAACTGCACGAAGTCGAAGGCGTACCGGGCCCGCCAGGCCTCCAGCCGCGGGGGGTCGATCCCCTCGCCGGCCTCCACGCGAAGCGCCGCCGCCGCGGCCAGAGCCGAGGCCCCCTGCTGAGCCTCCTCCATCCGCAAGTGCAGCATCGCATCGGCCGTGCGCAGGCCCAAGACGACCCGCCGCTCCGCCTCCGCAACGACCAGGTGCCCGATCAGCAGACTGCCGGCGGGGACCGTCAGCGCCGCACTCACGACGACGACCGTCGCGAAGCCAACCAGCAGCTTCGATCGCAACGACCAATCCATCACGAACTCCTGCTTCACAGCCCTGACGGCCGGCCGATCACCGTTGGCGCCTTGTCGGCCAGGGTTCCAGTCGTTGTAGGAGCGGCTTCAGCCGCGATAGCTGTTCGCTCGCGGGCCTTAGGGCCATCCATCGCGGCTGAAGCCGCTCCTACAACACCGGCAGTCCGTGTTGGCAGGCCATCGCGCCGCCCCAGCGGCCTGCGGTCGACGGCCGTGAACCGCGTCCGCTTCGCGGGCGAGGCCCGTCAGCCCTCCATCACTCTGGCCTTGAGGGCCTCGCAGTAGTGCCGGTAGTTGCTCCAGGATACATCATCGGGGATGAGGTGGTCGAGGTCCGGGACGTACCGGCCCGTGCGGACGGCGGGCCAGACGCGTTCGAGCTCCGCGTCGATGGCGGCCGGGTCCTTCGCGAGCGCGCGCTTGTCGATGCCGCCCATGAGCGCCAACTCCGGAAAGCGCGCCCGATAGTCGTTCACGTCGCACCCGGCCGCCACTTCCATCGGCCACAGGTAGTTGACCCCGGCCTCCATCATCGGCGGCACGATGTCATCGGGCTTCCCGTCCGTGTCGACCGAGAGCACCGGGATGTCGTGGTCGACGGCGAAGGCCTTGATTCGCCGGTAGCCGGGCCCCATGAACTCGCGCCAATGAGCTGGCGAGATCAGCGGCCCCTGCCGCCCACACATGTCCTCCCAGATGTGGATCACATCGACCCGGACTTCCCTGAGCACCTCATGGAAGACCGCGATGAACACCTCGGTGAGGTGGTCCATGATCTCGTGCACGAGCTCCGGGTCGGTATAGAAGGCCAGCAGGCACTCCTCATCGCCCAGCAGCCAGCGCAGGCCCCCGTACACCGTGCAGTCCGGGAAGTGACCGAGTTGGATCGGGAAGCCCCGGGCCATCCAGTCACGGCCGACTTCCCGCCACTGCCCGGCGAGCCGCTGCGGGTGGCTCGGGTCCAGCCGCTCGGCCTTGAAGCGGCGCCAGTCGTCCCAGCCGGAGACGGGGAACCTCAGGAACTCGGACATGGACTCCCCGTGCTTGTAGTCCCGCCGCAGGATGCCCCAGCCGTCAGTGTGGACGACATAGTCGGCATCCTCCTCGATGACCTGCCGCTCAATCGGCGGGCACGGTCCGAGGTTCACCGGCAGCGCCATCGGCGGGGCGTCGGGCTGCATGAAGCTCCGCTGATCGGTCACCTCCGCCGGCTTCCCCTCGCGCTCCCACCGGGCCCACGCCCGCCCCCACGGTCCCCAGAACAAGCAGTAGGGAACCCGATCCACCGGCTGCCCCAACACGCAACTCACAAACCGCTCGCGATCGGTCATGGTGTTGCTGCCTTTCCATCGGACTTGGCGTCACACGGCTACGGCCACAACGCTGTTCCTGCACTCCACCACTCGCAGCTCGGAGTAGTGAGGTGTGCGGACGCTTGGGTCGGCGCCGACGGGGGTGGGCGCCTGGAGCACGAACTCGGCACTCTCGGCGCGGTTGAAGGCAATGAAGGCCAGGGCCAGGCGCTCGATCCCCTCCCGCCCGGGAGGTGAAAGATCGGGGAAGGCCACCGGGCCCGTGTCGACCTGGTAGACGCTACCCTCCTCGCGCACGTTCATGGTCTTGATCGGGTACTCGAGCACGGCCTCCAGGCCGCTGTCAGGATCGCGGAGTGCTGTGCGCGCGATGAGGGGGATGTTGTCCAGCGTCGCCCGCACGATCTCCGCATCGCTCTCCAGCAACCGCCCCTCGGCGCGTATCACGTGGATGTGGAGCGCCTCGAAGCGCTCGGCGACCTTGCCGATCTCGTAGCCCCCCTCATCGGCGGACGCGTGCGCGCGGATGAGGGCGTAGTCCCGCGGCTCGAAGATGCCGCAGAAGTCGTAGTTCGGTTGCTTGAACAGCCCCTGCCGCACATACACGTCCTCCGACTTGCACGACGCCACCACCAGGTACTCCCGGCCGGGTTCGCCCGGCGCGGAGAGCGTGCAAGCGCACTCCACCTGGATGCGCGCGTTGTTCGTGTGGCCGGGGGTCACGAAGGTGATGAAGGACCGGGCGAAGTCGATGATCTGCATGGGCCGGCTCCGTGCCGTCGAGTAGTGAAGACCCGACGGGTCCATTCCTCCCCCCGGGCAACAGACCCTCTCGACTGGTTATCGACTCGAAGGAGGGGAAACCGCCCGGAAAGGGAATCACCCCTACATCCCCCATTCGGGGGAGGATGTTGGTACTACCACTGCATTGCGCGGGCAACGCACGCCTGCGTCCAGACCAACAAGGGGGCCAGACTTGTGGCGAAGATCCTAGTCGTGGAGGACCAGGGCAACATCCGGAAGCTGGTTCGCATCAACCTGGAGCGCGCGGGCCATACGGTCGTCGAGGCCGGGGGCAAGGAGGAGGGGCTGGCGCTGGCGGAGTCGGAACAGCCTGACCTCATCTGCCTGGACGTGATGATGCCGAAGGGCACC
>VGFB01000903.1 GCA_016869015.1 Armatimonadota bacterium | reverse complement strand
GGTGTCGTCGGCCAGCGGCGAGTCGTCGGCCAGCGGCGCGTCGGCCAGCACGCCCTTGGGCTTGGGCTTTGCGAGCTCGCGGACCTGAGCGTTCAGCGCCTCGATGCGCTTGCCGATCTCATCGATTCGCTCGCACAGCGGTAGAATGTCGGCGTTCCGCACCTTCCCCCGCCCGTAGAGCGCGTAGACCTTGTGGCCGATCTCGCCCATCACGCGGTCGCGGTCGCCCACGAGATCGGCAATCTGCTTCTGCAGCGCGCGGGTCTTCTGGTGCGTGCCGAGGGCCTCGCTGAGGTCCCCGAGCTTCTCGGAAGCGAACTCCCGGGCCTTCGACAGATGATCGGCCATGCTTGACCTCCCCCGAGCGGGGTGATGGCAGTGACAAACGCCTAGACGATGCCCATGCGTTCCAGCGGTCGGGCGTCCAGTCGTGTCAGCCCGGCGTTCCGGGCAGCCTGTACGGCCTGGCGGTACTCAGCGGTCGTGAGGCCGCGGGTCAGCCGGGCCTCCTCATGGGCCCGATGGCACGGACGGTACTGGGCCATCACGTTCACGTAGGTGTTCGGGCTCACGGCGCCCAGGAACCGCATCACCTCAGCCGTGCCGGCCAGGCCCTGGGGCAGGACCAGGTGCCTCACCAGCAGGCCCCGCGTTGCGACGCCGCGCTCATCGAGCGCCAGGTCGCCGACCTGTCGATGCATCTCGCGGACCGCGGCGAACGCACGCGCCGGGTAGTCCCGAACACCGGACAGACGCTCCGCCGTCGCCGCGTCGGCGTACTTCAGATCGGGCATGTAGATGTCGACGATACCCTCCAGCAGCGCGAGCGACTCGAGCGACTCGTACCCGCCGCAGTTCCACACCAGCGGCACACGGAGCCCTTTCTCCACCGCCTCGGGGAGGGCCTCCAGCAGTTGAGGCAGGACATGCGTCGGCGTCACGAAGTTGATGTTCTCGCACCCGTGCTTCTGCAGACCCACCATCGCCCGGGCCAGGAACGCCGCGTCTGCCGGCCGCCCGTGCCCCAACTGGCTGAGGTCGTAGTTCTGACAGAAGATGCACGCCAGGTTGCAGCTCGCCAGGAAGATCGTCCCCGACCCGCCCCGGCCGACCAGCGGCTCCTCTTCGCCGAAGTGCGGCCCCACGCTGGATACCAGCGCCTTCCGACCCGTCCGGCACCGCCCCCACTTCTCCGCGGTGCGGTCCACCCGGCACTCGTGGGGGCACAGCCGGCACTCGCGCAGCGTGCCGAGCGCCCGCTCGATGCGGGTTGCCAGTTCCCCCGATTCATGCTGCGCGAGGTAGGCGGCGGGCATGCGCGGTCTCGGGTTTCGCGTTACGGGTTGGCCGCCCCGGGTCCGAAGTCCGGGGCCTGCCGCCCACGAACCGCCGCGGAGAGCCGGTCGATGTCCCCGTGACTGGTCAGGTCGAAGTGCAGGGGCGAGATGGAGACCCTCCCCGCCTGAACGGCGGCCAGGTCCGTGCCCGGGCGTGCGTCGCGCTCGAGCGGCTCGCCGGCGAACCAGTAGTAGGGCCTGCCTCGCGGGTCCTCGCGGCGGCTGAGCCGGTTCACGTATCGCCGATGGCCCAGCCGCGTGATCTCAATCCCCGCGATCTCTTCCGGCGGCAGGTTCGGCACGTTCACGTTGAAGAAGCCGGCGCGGCACGCCGCACCGCGCGGGAAGCAGTCCACCAGCCAGTGCACCAGGCGGGCGGCCGTGTCAAAGCGAGCCGGACGGCCCTCGGTCGCGATGCTGAGCGCGAAGGAGGGGATGTCGTACATGGCGCCCTCCATCGCCGCCGAGGCCGTGCCCGAATAGAGCACCTCCTCGCCCAGGTTGGCGCCCTCGTTGATGCCCGAGAAGACCATGTCAGGCAAGTCCTCGGGGTCGATCGTTCCCAGCGCCACGCAGTCGGCCGGGGTGCCGTTCGAGGCGTAGGCCTCGACGTCCAGCCCGCTGAGCGAGACCGGCACGAGTCGCAGCGGCTTGTGTAGCGTCACCGCGTGCCCCGCCGCGCTCTGCTCCCGCTCCGGGGCGATCACCTTCACCTCCCCGCGCGCCGCGAGCGCCTCGGCCAGCGCCCGCAGCCCCGGAGCGAAGATGCCGTCATCATTGGCGACCAGGAATCTCATTGCGGTTCTCTGGGCCCCCATCCCGTCCCGTCTACAGGGGGAGAGGGCACGTGGTCTGTCGGCTGCGGTCCATGTCGTCGCCGCAAGCACGAAACGGCGTCCATCCCCCCGGCCCCCTTCCTCCAGAAGGGGGGAACGGCACGGCGACGGCGCGGGTCGGGCGACCCGCAGGCACGGACGGCGACGACGAACAGCAACGGCCGCGGCACGGCGACGGCGCAAGACCGGGCTTGCGTCACGTCTGCGCCGCGTGCCATGCTCTCAAGACGTCGTCCACGGCTTCCCCGGCCGGATAGGTGAGGATCAACCCGCGCTTCTCGCCGCCGAGGCAGGCTGTGATCCGCGCGAAGTGGTCCTCGCGGCTCTCCCCCGGCAAGCTCGGCCACGCGCCGTAGTAGAGCTTCCCCGCCTCGAGCACGCGGGGCATGATCTCCGCGGGGTCATACATCTCGGGCTGACCGAAGTTGAGGGCCTTCACCTCGGGGATCTGCAGGTACCCATCAACCAGCTGCGGCGCCCGCCCGCAGAAGTGCACCCATCCCCCGCCGAAGGCCGCCAGCGCGCGCTGGTGGTAGGGGAAGACGAACTCCTCGAGGAGCGCGGGCGGCAGCAGCACGCCCGAGTCGTCGCAGAGCCTCACGCCGCAGTCCTCCATGGCGAGGTTCCCGCTGTGATGCCCCGACGAGTCCGGCTCATCGAGCGCGTTCTTGAACTGGCGGCTGACCTCGATGTACACGTGCGTCGTCAGTTCCATCAGGTGGTGCACGAAGGGCGGGTCGTCATACAGGTCGGTGAAAATGTC
>VGFB01000902.1 GCA_016869015.1 Armatimonadota bacterium | reverse complement strand
AATCCGAGCCCCGGAGAACCTGGGGTTCGAGGCGGTCGCGTGGGCGGGCGATCGGGACCACACGTGGGCTCTACGGGACGGTTACCACTTGCGCCTCCTGCCCCGGGAGCCCGGCTGTTGGCTCCCTATTGAGGTCCACTGGGGGCTCGGCGACGCTCATCGGCATGGGCTGGTGCCGGACGCGAACGTGGTCTGGGAGGATGCCCGGCAGATCACGGTCGCCGGCGCCCGGGTGGCCGTGCCGTCGCCGGAGGTCTCGCTCGTCTACGCGTGTGTGCATTGGGCGGCGGAGGGCTACATCCGCCTCCTGGAGCTGGTCGACATCCGCGCGCTCATCGGCAATGGCAAGGACGCGATTGACTGGGACCGGTTCGTCGAACTGGTTCGGCGCTGGAGGCTCGAGGCTCCCTGTGTCATTTCGCGTTCCTCGGTGCGGTGGTGGCGCTCGCGGCCTCGTCGACCCGCCGGGTACTCACGCGCGCGTGGGTGATCCTGTTGCCGGCGTCCATGCTGCTGGTGCCGATGGCGGTCGACTTGCTCCTGCTGCGCAGCCGGCCTGATCGCAGCGTGCCGATCGCTCGCGAGTTGACACCCGTTCTGGCGCTCGTTGCCTCCGGCCTGCTGGGCGCCACGGGCACCCTGCGGAGGACATACGTGGCGTGGGTGGCGGCGACCATCGCCGCTCTGGGTGTCTGCGCTCTCCTGGAATTGGCGATCGGCGCGAACCAGGTCTTGTGGTTCGCGAAGAGGAGCATGTTTGGCCGGCTCAGCCTGCTCTTCGTCAACCCGAACCATGCCGCTTCGGCGTTCGGGCTCGGAGCGGCCCTCTCTGTGTGGCCTGGGCCGCCGGTGCGCACAGGGGATGGCGCCTCGCCGCCGTGGCCTGTCTCCTGGTCTGCCTGGCTGCGTTTGCCGCGGCCAAGTCTCGAGGGGCGTTGCTTGGGGTCTTGGCGGGAGGGGCCGTCTGGTTCTGGCTGCTCCCCGGGTCTCTCCGCGCCCGACCGCGTCAACGCCTGGCCGCGCTTGCCTTCATCGCCGTCGTGCTGTGCATGGCGTGGTGTTCGGGCGGCGCCTCGCGGCTGGTCTCCGGCCTCACCGACCCCGACGGCCCCGACGCCCTCTCCTCCCGGCAGCGTCTCCAACTCTGGCGCGTGGGACTGCGGGCGGTCGCGGACGGGCCCACGGTGGTGGGCTATGGCGCCGGGGGAGTCCGAGCGGTCCTCTCCGCTCGCCGCCCCACCGGCTTCGCGCCCATCCTCAACTCGTCGCTGAGCCAGTACGTAGACTCGGCCGTCGAGCACGGCGCGCTCGGTGTGGCGTGCCTGGCCGGCGCCCTCTTGTTCGCCTTCGTGGTGGTGGCCCGACAGGCCAGGTCGGAGACCTGCGGCGCAGGCCCGACGGGTAGCTGCGAGGCCCTCGGGACAGCGGCTCTGGCCTCGGCGGTCGTCCTTGTGGCTGTTCATGGCGCCTTCGAAGCCCTGCTCAGGGCTCCAGGTCTCGCCTGTCTGTTCTGGAGCACCGCAGGCCTCGGCCTCGGACGCGCCGCCATGCACCCCCGGCCTCCACGGGCAGCCAGTGGCCCGCCTGGGGCCCTGCGCCGGAGCGCCGTTGCCACGCGCCATGGCTCGGCCTGGCAGGGCGGCGCAAAGGGCGCGGTTGCGTTGGCGGCCGTGGTGGTCCTCCTCCCCCACCTGTGGCTGCAGGCCTCCCTCTTCCAAGGCGATCTCTACTGCTGGACCGGTCTGCTGGCAGAGCGCAGTCATCATTGGGACCGGGCCGCACGGCTCTACGCCAGAGCACAGGGCTTCGCTCCGGTCGCCGAGCGTGCGGCCATCGCGGGCGCTCGGCTCTGCCTCGTGGAGGCGAAGCTGGGCCAGCGTCCTGATGTCGCGCCTGCAATCGACAGCGTCTGCCGGGCGCTCGCCAGAACGCCGGATGACCCGGAGAACTGCTGGCTGCTCGCAGTGGCCCTCGAGCAGCGCGGCAGTCACCGCCAAGCCCTTGAGTTTGCCCTCCGCGCATGTCAACTCGAACCCGCCAATGAGCTGTACCAGGACCTGGCGGCGGTCCTCGAGCACCGGAGGCTCACCCTCCCGTCGGACGTCCGCTCCGCTCACCTGGCCTGTTGGGTGACTCGCAGGGGCCGGTCTGCTCCGCAAGGCCCGGATGCTCAAGGCCGCACCGGTTCTCCTGACGAGAGCCCTCAAGGCGTCCTTGTATCGGCCTCGCGCGACGCCACATGCCAAAGGCTATGCGATGGCAGTACGGTCCTGTTGGACCACAACCGCGGCCGCTACCTCGGGCTCGATGCATTTGGCACGCACGTGTGGCGTTCGCTCGAGCGGGACGGACCGCTCGCGACGGGCCCAACCGGTGTGCGGGCACTCCCGAACACGGACCGGCGGGGGTCGGAGGAGAGGGCGCAACTGCTGCTCGACCTGTGGGCAAACGGCATGGCGTGTCCCGAGCCTGTGTCCCGCGATGGCCGGGCGCCCATAGTCGGCGGCCGGCTGCCCGGGTGAGCGACCCAGTCCGCTCCCTCTACGGGCGGCGGGGCGACCGGGCCGGATGGCAACGTGCGAAGTGGGAGGGCAATGCGCGGTGGGCACCGGCGCGTCGCCCGCCTGGTGTGGAGCGTGAGGGCCCTCCATCGGTTGTTGGCGAGGAGGTCCGGGTGAGGGCCCGATCCTGATCGCCGGAGCAAAGGAGGGCATCTGGTGACACACTCACGGCGGTGTTTCCTGGGGAAAGGCTCTTCCGTCACCGCCACGGCGTTGCTCCTTCTTGCCGGGGCGCAGGCTTGGCCCGAGGTCCAGGTGATCGAGTCCCCAGCCCTGAGGCTCAGCCTGGACCTGGCCGGAGGGGAGTCCTCGGTGGAGGTCAAGGCGACGGGCGTGCGCTGGCCCCTGGGCGCCTCCGTCGCGGAGGTGACCTTCGTG
>VGFB01000901.1 GCA_016869015.1 Armatimonadota bacterium | reverse complement strand
GAGATGGCGCTGGGCGGCTACGCCCAGGGCAGGCTGGGAGCCGATGTGGATCTTGCGCCCCTGGGCGCCGACCTGCGGGCCGACAAGCTCCTGTTCACTGAGTCCGGCGGCTTCATCGCCGAAGTGCAGGCCGGGAAGGAAGCCGAGTTCGAGGCGCTCTTCGCGGGTCAGCCTGTGGCGCCTGTCCGCCTGGGAACAGTGGCGGCGGCGCCGCGTCTGAAGGTGGAGGGCCTGCTCTCGGTACCGCTTCCTGACCTCGCCGAGGCCTGGACGACGGGCCTCGCAGAACGTCTGCGCTGAGACCCGGCGCGCAGACCGGGGACAGGCCCCGACCTTCCGTCGACCTCGCGCGGGGGATCGGGGCCTGTCTCTGGTTTCCCAGGGATCTTTCAGAAACCTTGTACAGCGCACGCTGTCTACACCACCAATCGGGGGCCAAACCGCCCTCGGGCCGAAAGGACGCGTTCGATGGCAAAGCCGGTCTTGGCTGTCGGAACGGCGCTGGCGTTGCTGGCGACCGGGCTTCTCCCTGTGTGCGCCCAGGAGCCGCCTCCTACGTTTCGCGTGGGAGTCGTGGACCTCGAGCTGGTCGGGCGCCGGTTCGACCGTAAGATCAAGGAAGAGGAAGCGCTGACGCAGTGGTATGTCGGAGAACAGCGGTGGCTGCAGGAGCTCGACGGCTACATCTTCTGCGTGGCGGCGGAGTGGGAGAAGGCGCTGACCTTGCTGCGAACGCCGAAGGCCCAGCGCACTCCGGAGCAGCAGGCCGAGCTGAAGACCATCCTCGACGAGGGCACGAAGCGCGAGACCCGCTACCAGGACTTGCGCGGGAGGCAGGCCAACGGGACGATCACCAAGGACGAGGAGAACGAGCTGAAGGTGCTGAGCGACATCCCGGCCGTGCGGAGCACGGACCGGGACGCCCGCATCGAGGCCCTCGAGGCCGAGCTCCAACGGCGCATGACCGGCATCCGCGAGGAACTCATGAGGCCGGTTCGCGAGACCGTCAACGCGATCGCCGCCGAGAAGGGCCTGGCTCTGATCCTCGAAAAGGACTACGTGTACTTCGGCGGCGAGGACGTAACCGAGGACGTGATCAAGCGCCTCAATGAGACGGCGCCGCCCGTCGCGGGAGCTGCGGGCGCCGGCGCAGACGCCGCTCCGGGCGCTGACAAGCCCAAGGAGGGCGAAGGTGACAAGCCGGCGGAGGGCGGCAACCCGTAGGGTGGGGGCGGCCCTGGCGGTCTGCCTGGCCGTGGCGGCGCTGGGGGCGTTGACGGGCTGCTCCCGGTCCGGTGCTTCGACGGGTCTGCGGGAGACGCCGGAGGTCGTCGTAGTCTATCCTGCGCAGCTGATGAGCGAGCACCCGCTGTACCCGGCGACCACGCAGCTGTCCGCGCGGATCGCCGCGCTGACGGAGCCGCCCGACCTCCGCGCGCTACGCGCCGCCGCTGCGGAACCGTTAGCCCGGAGGCTGCTCGGGCCGCCGAGGGTCGAAGCGACGGACTCGGAAGTGCTGACCGCCTGGGAGGCCCAGGCCAACGCGGCGCTCGCGAGGCAGGTGCAGGAGGCGGAGGCGTCGCTGAGCTCGTGGCCTCAGCCCGATCTGGCGAAGACGGAGGCGAGGCTGCGACGGGAGGCGGACGACGCAGTGCGCCGGGCGGGCAACGACGCTGAGACGGCCCGACTGCGGGTGGAGCTCGGGGAGATCGAGCGCCGGCGGGACGAGTTGCAGGAGCTGCGGCGGCTGGCGGCTTCCGAGGACCGACAGGAGGCCGCGGCCGCTCTCGACCGGCAGGCAGCGTTGTGGCGGGAGATCGCGGCACGCGTCGAGGCCGCCCGGCGTGATGCGGAGGCGGAGTTGAGGACGCTGCGGGAGGCCGGCGAGCAGAAGACGGCCTCCACACTGGAGGCGGCACACCGGCGAGCGGAGGCAGAGCGAGCGGCCCATGTCGAGTCGCTGACTCAGGCGGGCGGCTCGACGCGCGACGATCTGCCGGAGGCCGTCTCAGCGGCGACGGCCCGGATCGAGCCCGCGGCGAACGCGCAGGAGAGCCCCGAGCCGCCCGACCTGGCCGGGCTCGCGGCCCTCGTGGACGACCTCGAGGCCGAGCAGCGCGCGGCGGGACGGCGGCGGATCGAGCGTCTGGTCGCAGTTCGCACGCGGCTTCTGCGGGAGATCGCGTTGGGCACACAGGCCGCCGTGCGATCCGTGGCGTTCCGCAACGGGCTTGAGGTGCGCTTCGGGCCCGAGACAGGTCAAACTCCAAGAGATGCGACCGAAGACCTGCGGCCGTTGCTTCGGGAGTACTGGGCGGCCCGCCCAGCCCGGCTCGGCCCAGGATCAGCATCTCGCGGAGCAACACCGGGAGGGGCGAGACTCTAGGATGGCCATCCCACTCGCAGACATCGCAGCTATCGTTGACGGCAACCTGACGGGTGATGGGCACACGCTGATTGTGGGCGTGGGCAGTCTCGATTCCGCCCGGGAGGGCGAGATCACGTTCATCGACAAGGCGGAGCTGCTGCCCAAGGCCGACACCAGCCCCGCCGCGGCCTTCATCGCGCCGGCCAACGCTCCGCGCGGACGCAAGCCGATGATCCTCACCGAGGATCCGCGTCTGGCCTTCAGCAAGGTGCTGGAGATCTTCGCCCCGAAGCCGAACGTCTACCCCGGCGTCCATCCCCTGGCCGTCGTCGGGGAGGATGTCAGGCTCGGGAAGGGCGTCAGCGTCGGCGCGCACGCCTACGTCGGCGGGGGCTCCGTCCTGGCGGACGGGGTGATCGTGCACCCGACCGCCTACGTGGGCGACCACGTCACCCTGGGCACGGCCACGATCATCTGGCCCCAGGCCTTCGTGGGCGACCGTTGCGCCTTCGGCGAGCGCGTAGTCATCCACCCCGGCGCCTCGGTGGGCGCGGATGGGTTCGGCTACGCCCC
>VGFB01000900.1 GCA_016869015.1 Armatimonadota bacterium | reverse complement strand
CAGGCCGGGCAGCCAGTGTTCCACATCCTGCTGACGGGCACGCCAAGCGCTGTCCGCGTGGGCTGCGTGGGCTACTACACGGGCCCCTGCTTCGTCGATGACGTGGCGCTGATTCTGCCCGACGGCTCGGCGTTGTCGCCCTCGTCGGCCTCGGCCGTGAACCAGGCGACTGCCCCGGAGAACGCCATCGGGGCCGACGGGAAGTGGGCCACGGTAAGCCACGCCGCCGGTCCGACGCCCGGCACGCCGACGGTCGTGGACGCGGTCGAGGTCGCCTTCGATGGCGTCCCCGAGCCCTACCGGTCCACGAAGCTCGCGCTGCCGACCGTGCCGATGGCCGCGCCGCAGTTCGGCCTGTATCACATCGCCAACGCCGACACCGACCCGCACGAATCGCTCCCGGGTTGGCACTATGAGCCCGACCCCGCCGCGCACGCGTTCTACGACTTCCTCATGCCTCAGTCCAACAGCCCGTCGCTCTTCGACGCCATCCGGCTGACGAAGCCGGGCGTGAAGATCATCGCCCGCCTGACCTGGCCCTCGACCAATCCCCTCGACTACTTCTACCGGCCCGAGGAGCGGAGGAAGATCGAGGCGTCGATCCGCGAGCAGCTCGGGCGGGGGACCCAGGGCCTCTACGGCGTCTACCTGGGCGACGAGGAGGCGCAGCACTTCTTCCACGGGTGGCACAGCGGCCAGGTCCCGGAGTGGGCCACGCGGTACGCGGAGACCTACCGGCAGGAGACGGGCGCCGAGTTCGACTGGAGCCGGCAGCCGACCCGTGACTGGATCATCGAGAAGGGTCGGGCGCTGTGGGACGACCTCTACCGCATCGTGAAGGAGGTCGATCCGCGCCTCAAGGTCATGCCCTTCCTCTACGTGCCGGGCGACCTGAGCGGTTGGGGGTTCTGGGACCCCAAGACCATCAAGGCGGACGGCTGGGTCTACCAGTGGTACTACCACGATCGGAGCGCGACCGTCTCGATTCCGCTGACCACGCCCCGGGCGGGGATCACCCAGGTGCTCGCGCGGGAGTCGTGGTTCAACGCCTCGGTGCACGAGCTGGTCGAGGCGGGCATCCCGCGGGAGGAGATCTACTGCCAGATCTGGGCCTACCGACCCGGGGATGATCCCATCGACCAGACCGAGCGCGTGCGGCGGGCGGGGCTGAGCAATGTCTGGGTCTTCTACACGTGCGCGTGGTTGCCGCCCACGCCCGTCGCCATGCCCGCGCTTCGTGATGGGGCTTTCCGCCTGCGTGCGCCCGGGGAGGACGACCCGTTCCTCGCTCAGGAGTCTGCCGACGGCTTCGTCGCGGTCGGCATCGGGCTGGCGCAGCGGTTCGTCGCCGGCCGGGACTCGCTGGGCTCGGTGCACCTGCGCCTCCGGGCCACCGAGGTTGCGCCGCACACGCTGCGTCTGCTGGCGGACGTCGGCGGGCGCCCAGCCGAGGAGGCGCTCGCGTCGGCGGCGGTCGCGGTTGACGCGGGCTTCGACGACTGGCTGACGGTGGAGTTGAACGCGGCGCTCGAGCCGGGGAAGAGCTACTACCTCGCCTTGGCGCCCGACGCCCGCCCGGTCGGAGTGACCCTCGGTCCGCGCGCCGAGAACGACGCCAGTGGCCCGTTGCTGTGGGCCGTGGACGCGCGCGACCCCTACCCGGGCGGCGCGCTGATCCATCGCGAGCTCTATGGGGGCTACTACGACGACTGGCGCCTCTACGGCGCCGAGGAGGCCGGGACCTGGGTCGGCTCGTGGCGCGCCAGCTACGACCAGCGCCGCCTCTGGGAGTCCTACATCCGCGAGATGCGGCGGATGGAGTGAAACGGACTACTGCCCGTTCCACTCGCCCTTCCAGATTGGGCCGGTGAAGCGGCGCCCGTGATCGCGGTAGAGGGCGAGCGAGAACTCGGTATCGGCCAGGAGCCGAGAGTAGGCCTCCTCCGAGCGGTAGAGGATCGAGCGCTCGGGCTCCTCCAGCATCCCGGCCTGACGCATGTTGTAGTGCAGCATGACGAGGTTCTCGCCGAGCATCTCCAGCCGTTGCCGCTGCTTGGGCGTCTCGGCCCGGGAGAGCGCCTCCAGGTAGAGCCGCTCCATCTCCGGGAAGATCGGCCGGTGCACGTCGGCGATGACGTCGTAGTTCACCTCATACTGCACGCCCCGGTAGATGATCGTCTCCTGCTCCTTGCGGGCCTTCATCCGCGCCTCGAGCAGCCGGTACAGCCGGTCCATCGACTCCCAGCCCGGTCCGTAGGCCCGCTGCAGCCACTCGTGGAGGAGGGCGTCCACATCCACCTCGGCGTCCCACATCTGCTTCGCGAGGATGTAGTTCGTCGGCCCGCCATAGCCCCAGGCGCCGAGGCCGACCATCTCCACGCCCCGGATGCCGTGGCGCCTCAACGTGGGGAGCTCCAGCTTCAGGATGTCCAGCCCCGGCGGCACAGGCGCACCGTTGAACGAGCGCATCCAGGTGGAGTAGTTGTGGTAGACCAGGTTCGGCGTGACCGCCGCCCACTGTCCGGTCACCCGGTCGAACTCGTCGCGATAGGCCGGCTTCTGCAGCCCCCAGCCGTAGTAGTTGAGAGGCGCCCAGACGAGCGTGACGTTGGGCTCCATGGCCACCGGCTCGGCGGGCGGGTACAAGTAGTTGTAGTACACGTACCCGGCCAGAGGGCGATCCGGATGCGTCTGCGCCACGAGGCGGGCGACCTCGTTGTAGAAGCCGAGGATCGCCAACGTGTAGGACGGCCGCCCGTGCGGATCATCCCGCAGCAGCGCCCGGCACCGCTCACACTTGCAGAATCCGCCCCCGTCGCTGGGCGAGATCGCGGTCGAGCGCTGGTCGGGGCGAGAGCTCAGCCACTGCGTGGCGCCTTCGGCGAAGGCACGGACCACGTTCGGGTTCGTGGTGCAGTACTTGTTCGGGTCGCCGTCGACGGCCA
>VGFB01000899.1 GCA_016869015.1 Armatimonadota bacterium | reverse complement strand
TCCCCCTCTTTGGGTCTTTGGGCCTGCCGCTGAGCGCTGGCCCGGGTGGTATGATCCCCGCAGATGGATGCCGCGCCTCAGGGATCGGTGCGGCGTCGGGGTCCGAGAACGATGTTGGCGATTGGCAGCGACCACCGGGGGTTTGCCCTGAAGACGCGCCTGCGGCAGTGGCTGCAGAGGCGTTGGGGAGACGTCTGTGACCTCGGGGCTTTCTCAACCGCGCCCGTCGACTACCCGGATGTCGCCATCCCGGCGGCCGAGGTGGTGCGCGATCATCTGGTCGACGGCGCCATCCTGATCTGCGGCACGGGTCTGGGCATGGCCATCGCGGCCAACAAAGTGCCGGGCGTGTTTGCGGCAACGGTGACCGACGTCGCCACCGCCCGCGCCGCGCGCCGCAGCAACAATGCACAGATCCTGTGCCTCGGAGCCGAGAGCGTATCGTTCGATCTCGCCGCTGAGATCGTCGAGGCCTGGCTGACCACCGAGTTTCAGGGAGGGGACTCACTGCGCAAGCTCGCCAAGATCCGTGCCGCCGAACGGCGGTATGCGAGGTAACGCGCATGAACATCCTGCTACTGGCGGCGGGCGCGTACCTGATCGGCTCAACTCCCTCTGGGTACCTACTCGTGCGGGCGTGTCGAGGCGTCGATGTCCGAGCGCAGGGCTCCCACGGCATCGGCGCCATCAACGTCTGTCGCGTGGGCGGTCTCCGCCTGGGGGTCCTGACGCTGCTGGCAGATGTCGGCAAGGGCACCCTTGTCGTTGTGGCGGCCCACGCCCTGACCGCTGATCCGTGGGCGATCTGCGCTGCGGCCTTCGCGGTGCTGCTCGGTCACGCGTTCTCGATCTGGCTCCGGCTGAGAGAGGGGCGCTTCTCCGAGGGGAAGAGCGTCGCCAGCACGCTGGGAGTGCTGCTGGGGCTGGGGTCTCTGGGGGAACTGCCGTGGTCCGCGGTGGTAGCTCCGGTCGGCGTCTGGGGCATCGGGCTGCTGCTGCCGCGTGTCCTCATGGGCCGCTGGTGGTGCGTCTCACCGGCGACCGTCGCAGCGACCCTCTCCATCCCCCTCGCCGTTCATCTCGCCCGTCCGGCGCCGGCCTACAGCCTCCTGGCCGGGCTCATGGCCGCTCTGGTCCTCGTCCGCCACAAGGAGAACTTCCGTCGACTGCGGGCGGGCACGGAGCCCCTGATCGCGTCCCTGCGCCCGTCGCGTCGCGCCTGACCGTCCGTCGCGTTGTGCGCGCGGGCCCGCGTTCACCAACGCGTCCCCGTCGTCGGTGGTCTGACCCGCGCGCAGGGCTCGCCCCCGGGTGGTTGAGGCACGCCGTCCCGAACGCGAGCCTCCCTGACCAGTACAAGACCGAACCTACGAGAGCCTCCTCGCCCGGCAAGGAGAATGCATGGCTCACTGGGGTGCGTACCCCTGGTTCCGTCCCCCAAGAGCTCATGGTTCACAGAGCGCCCGAGACAGGCCCTTAGCTCCCGTTCCCGGTCCGGAAGGTCCGGTCCAGCACGTCCCCGAAGAGAGCCGCCCGCAGGTTGCGGGCGGCTTCCTCGGCGGCCTGCTCCGGCGTCGCGGGCGCCTCCACATCCCCCGGCAGCACGGTCAGCATCTGCTCGCCCATCACGGTCAGCTGCGGCCCCTCGGCGCTCGCCTCGACACGAACGTCGTACTGGGCGAGCCCCCGACTGAGCGTCGCGTTCAGCGTCTCGGTTGCGGCCTTGGCCCGTTGGGCCGGCGTCTCCCCGGTGGGAGCCGTCTCAAAGAACGTGAAGAGGGCGATGTCCCACAGAATCACGACGGCGGCCGGCCGGCCGTGCACGACGGCGTCCAAGGGTTCGGCCGGGCTCCAGCTTGTTACCGCCCGCCGGTTGACCTCGACACCGTGGCTCCCCAGCACCCGCTTGATCGCCAACACGCGCTCCGTCGAGTACGGGTGGGTCTGCAGGATGCCCAGCTCCTGCTGAACGCCGGAGCGCTCGCGAGCGGCAAGACGCTCGATGAAGGTGAGCAACCCGTTGGGGTTGTAGGGGGTCTGCACCAGGTAGGCGATGGCCGCGCGGTCCGCATCGCCCTCGTACTCCACGGAGTAGTGGCTAAGCACCCCCCGCCCGATGTCCATTCCCGCGGTGAGGACATGGGCCGCACCGGCCACCCCGCCGCCAATCAGCAGCGTCAGGAGCGCCGCCGCGAGCCCGCCCTTCAGGAGATCGGCGCTTCGCTCGGCCGCCCGCAACCCGTCGTAGTGGCAGTTGTGGGCGATCTCATGGGCGAGAACGCCGGCCAGCTCGTGATCGGACTGGCTGACCAGCTGCGCGAGCTCGGGGTCCGGCGCTCGCTGCAGGAGGCCGCGGGTGACGAACACGATACCCCCGGGCAGGCTGAAGGCATTCACCTCGTCCGTATCCAGCAGGCGCACCGTGTACTTCACCTCGGGCCGCTCGGTATGCGGCACGATGGCGTCCACGATGGCCTGGCAGCGGGCGCGCTGCTCTTCGTTGGTCCATTCCGGCGTCTCGGCGAGGATCTTCTGGGCCGCCTCCTCGCCGGCCTTGGCTTCCTGCTTGGGAGAGTAGGTCTTGGCGGCCAAGAGCGGGTGAGCCCATAGCCAGAGCAGGGCAACCAAGAGCAGGAGGGCGCAGGCCCTCATGCGGCGGTGGGCGGGGTGTCCCATGGTACCCTGTTAGACGCCCTGTGAGGAGCGGAGGTTTCCGGCGCCGGCCTGGACTGGGTGGAGGTCGGGTTCGCGACTAAGCCCGCCGACCTGGAGGGCTTCGCGCAGGAGGTCTATCGGTTCTGCCCGGATATCGTGGATCAAGGCACGGGCTCGGTCAGCGGCCTGGAAGACGAGGTCGGGAAGACGCAGACGTTGTTCCTCTGGTGGGACTGAGACCACACGCCCCCTTGTCCCCTCCACTCCGTCAGCCCGCCGCCGGGAGCTTC
>VGFB01000898.1 GCA_016869015.1 Armatimonadota bacterium | reverse complement strand
CACCGGCCGGACAAGGCGACCGCCACGGACTGAGCGGAGCGACGGCGACGGCGCGGACCCCTGGGACGGAGCAGCGAACTTGTCTGACGGACAGCTGGTAGCAGGCATTGACGTGGGCACCACGAAGGTCTGCACCCTCGTGGCGGCCGTTGAGGACGCCGGGGCCCCGCTAGAGATCATCGGGATCGGCATGAGCCAGTCTCGAGGGCTGAAGCGGGGCGTCGTCGTCGATCGACAGGAGACCATCAACGCCGTCCGCGCCTCCGTCCAGGAGGCGGAGCGGATGGCCGGGGTCGATCTCCACGAGGCCTATGTCGGCATCTCCGGCGACCACATCGCCTCCACGAACGTCTCGGCCCGAGTCAATGTGGCCGGCTCGGAGGTCGGCGCGGAGGACATCGAGCGCGTGCTGCAGTCGGCGCGCGACAGCGTCGTGCTTCCCCCTGACCGGGAGATCGTCTACGTTGCGGCCCGCGGCTTCACCCTCGACGGCGTCCGCGACATCGCTCGTCCCCAGTCGATGTCCGGCTCCGTGCTGGACGTCGAAGCCCACATCGTCACCGGCATGACCAGCGTCATGGCCAATGTCGCCCGCTGCGTCGAGGAGACCGGCGTCCGCATCCTCCGCCGACAGCTCGAGCCCATCGCCACCAGCACCGCCGTCGTTACCGAGGCCGAGCGGGAGCTGGGCGTCGTCCTGGTCGACATCGGCGGCGGCACCACCGACATCGCGACCTTCATCGACGGCAGCATCGCTCACACCTCCTCAATCGCCGTGGCCGGAGAGCACGTCACGCGCGACCTCGCCCGCGTGCTGCGCACCAGCATGGAGGAGGCCGAGAGCATCAAGCGCAAGTGGGCCCTGGCGGTGCCCGATCGGGTCGGCGAGGAGGAGATGATCCAGGTGGTGCTGGCCGGCTCGAACGCGCGGGAGCGCGTGCCGCGTCGGTTGACCGGCGAGATCGCGCGGTGCCGGGTCGAGGAGAACCTGAAGATGGTTCAGGAGGACCTCCGCCGCGCGGGCATCTACCGGCAGATCAACGGCGGAGTGGTGCTCTCCGGAGGCGGTTCACAGCTTCCGGGCATCACGCAGGTGGCCTCGGAGATGTTCGGCGGCCTGCCGGTGAGGATCGGGCTTCCTCGCGGGCTGCGAGGTCTCTCGGAAGCCGTCGCCACTCCGGCCCACGCCACGGCGGTGGGGCTGGTGATGCTGGCGGCCGCCGAGAGCGCGTTCATCAGCCGGCCGCCCGAGATCGTCGGCCTGGGCGCCTTCCAGCGGCGCGTGCTGGAGTGGCTGACCGGCGTTCAGGATCGCGTCAGACGCTACGCCACGCGGCGGTGACCTGCCCCGACCGCGCCCCCTACGGGTCGAGCCGGAGGAGTTCGACCTTCCGGAACTCGACCGGGTGGCTCTCCGACTGCAGGGAGATGTAGCCCTCGGTCAGCAGCTTCTCCCCGCCCGCCGCCTCGATCAGCTTCTGCGCATCCCCGTCGTTCGGGTCGAGTTGCGGCTGCTCGTAGGCCAGCACGATGTCCCCGTCGAGGAGGTGCTTGATCGTCTCGCCGCCGCGCACCTCGAGCTCCACCGTCACCCAGCCATCGCCGTGGTAGGTCTTCGAAGCGGACCCGGTGCAGTGCGGCGTGAAGAGCTGCCCGCCCATCACCACGTTCGTGCCCGGGGTGCAGAGGTTGGCCGTCGAGCGCTCGTCAGTCCCGTTCCCGCCCAGCAGCTGCACCTCGATCGACACCGGGAAGCTCTGGTCGACCCGCAGGCTCTCCGGCGACTGGCAGTGGAGCATCACCCCGCTGTTCCGCCAGGCCCACCCGGCGCCCCCCGGGCACTGCTCCCCGACGAAACGGTACTCCACCCGCAGGCGGTAGTGGGAGAGCCTCTCGCGGTAGAAGAGGTGCCCGAAACGGTTGCCGAAGTCCTGGTAGCCGTCGTAGGAGACCTTGAGGAGCCCGTCTTCGACGCGGAAGGTGTTGGCGAAGTTGTCGCCAAGCGCGCAGCCGGCGATCTTGGGGGTCCAGCCCTCGAGGTCCTGCCCGTTGAACAGGCTGACCCAGCCCTCGTTGGCGGCCTCCTGGGCCTGGAGGCTGGGTGGCGCGGTGAGGGCGAGGCAGAGGAGGGCGAGCATGGCGGGTGACTCCTTCGAACGGCGGACGGATTCCTACCCCGGGCCCCTTCCTTCAGAAGGGGGGAACAACGTAATTCGTGGTAGCGGGGAGGGGTTCCTGCGTGGGAGGTGAGGGGGAGGCGGGGCGGAGAAGAGAGGCAGGACGGGAAGGAGGCGAACCCAATGTGCCGATGGCTGATCGCACTGATGTTGACCACCGGGCCTGGGGCCGCGGCCATGGCGGCGGTTCTCGCGGAGGACGGTACGGCGCGGGCGACGGTGGTGATCGCCAAGGACGCGACGCCCGACGAGCGGACGGCGGCGCGCGAGGTCGCCGAGTACCTGAGCCAGGCCACCGGCGGGCAGTTCCAGGTGGCGGAGGAGGGGGAGGTGCGGCTGATCGCCGGGGTCTACGTGGGGCCGACCGCCTACGCGGAGCAGCAGGGAGTGCGGGCCGAGGCGCTGGCGCCGGAGGAGTGGGTCATCCGGACGGTGGACCGCAACCTGATCCTGTGCGGCGGGCGCCCGCGGGGCACGCTGTATGCGGCCTACCGCTTCCTGGAGGACGTGGTGGGCGTGCACTGGTGGAACGCCTACCGCGAGACGGTCCCGGACCGGCCGACGCTGGACGTGGGAGACCTCGACCTCACCGGCAGGCCGGTGATCCGTTACCGGGACATCTACATGCTCTACGGCAACGACGGGGGGCGTTTCGCCGCGCGGAACCGACTGAACCGCCAGGGCGATGCGCTGATCACGGGTGAGCATGGCGGCGGGATGGACTACGGGCCCCCCTACCACGTGCATACCTTCTACAACTATGTCCCGCCCA